>JACONG010000015.1:0-39612 GCA_014323865.1 Rhodospirillales bacterium
CCGGGTTCTGCGGTTCAATGCTGGCGGTCCAGAAGGGTTCCGCACCCGCAAGGCGCCGGGCAAACCCTCGATCCTGACGGATGAGCAGCGCCAGCAATTGGCTGCTGTCGTCGAGGCTGACCCCGATCGCGATGGCGTGGTCCGGTGACGCCTGGTTGATCTGGTCGCGTGGGTCAAGGGCGCGTTTGGCGTGACAGTCAGTCGCACCACACTGGGCCGTAAGCTGCGCGCCATGGGTTTCCGCAAACGTTCGGCACGTCCCCAGCACCACGCACAAGACCCGGATGCGATCGAGGCGTTCAAAAAAGACTTCCCCCGACACGGTCCGCGACATCCGTCTTCAGAACGGCGGGCCAGCCATGGAAATCTGGTTCCAGGACGAGGCAAGGGTGGGACAGAAGAACAAGATCACCCGCCGCTGGGCCAAGCGCGGCACCCGTCCTCGCGCGCCAAAGGATCAACGCACCCAATGGGCCTACATCTTCGGTGCAATCTGTCCGGCGGCCGGTTCGGTCATGCCCTGGGTCGACACCCACGCGATGGCCGAACACCTGAAGCTGATCAGCACCGAAGTCGCGCCCGGCGCCCACGCAATCCTGATCGTCGATCAGGCCGGGTGGCACACGACATCGAAACTCGAGGTGCCCGAGACCATCACCTTGTTGCCACTGCCGCCGAGGTCGCCTGAGTTGAACCCGGTCGAAAACGTCTGGCAGTACATCCGGGACAACTGGCTCTCAAACCGCGTCTTCGCAAGCTACGACGATATCGTGGCGAACTGTTGCGAGGCCTGGAACACGTTGATCAAGGACCCAGATTGCATGACCTCAATCGGATCGAGAAACTCGGCCAATCGGTTCTGATCAGCGCGCTTTGGTATAAGATACCGACTTGCGGCCTTCGTGCGATCCGCTCTAGACAAGGTGGCAGGTGGGGCCTGTAGCTCAATTGGTTAGAGCCGACCGCTCATAACGGTCTGGTTGCAGGTTCGAGTCCTGCCGGGCCCACCAACCTTCCTCGACGTCGCGGCCGACGTCCTGCAAGGTCATCAATTGCATGGCACGCAATCAGGAATGCCCGTTGGGCCTTCCACGAACCGTGAGTACAATTTGATGGCAAGAAATTCAGTTATGCCCAATAATTGTATCGTCGAACGATGCTGCGATTGGGGCGTATGGAGGATGTGACACGTCCGTGTCCGGAACACGGGCTGGGTGAGCGCCTGCGATTTCTCGCCGTTGCCCCGAAGCGGCACCGAACAAACCGGCCAACTCGGAGGATCCGCATTTTCGTCGCAGAGGATCCCCTCTACAAGATCGTTGAAGACAGCATGTGCATCGGTTGCGACATCTGTCAGGCCATCCCCGGGGACAACACGATTCGTGTCACCAAAACCGAGAGCGGCTACGAGCATCCGGTCGTGGTCGGCGATTTTGAATGAGGAGCCCGTTGACAAGATTTACGACGTCTGCCCTGGGACACGCTTGGATGGCCTGCCGCAGGAACTGATTGAGGAGATACGCGCCGCAGCAGGGTGCGGCGACCGTTGGTTTCCTGCCCGCGTTTGGCGAGCATCTGATCGAATCGAAGGCCGTGGATTCATTTTTCATGCCAAGGCGTCAACGGAGAAACCGACCTTCGGAGTCCGCCAGTTGAGTTTCACCAACGACGCTGTCCTTGATGCGATGACATCGCATTACGGACCGACCGCGACCCTGATCGATATCGACGAGGTGCTGGATCGCCGCCAGCCGTTCACCGTCATCGCCAAGCTCTGCGACATCGCGGCGTTGCGGAACTATACACGCCACGATGCGCGGGTCGGAAAGCTGGTGAAGTACTGGATCAGCCTGATCTGCGGCGGGTGGATGGAACCCGGCGAAACGAAGCGGTTCACCGAGAGCAAGGGTGTTGCGAGCTTCAGCTATAGCCGCAAGGGCTGCCCGGGACCGACCGCCTTCGGGACCGAGAACTGGCGGATTCCCTAGCGCTGCAAGATCTGTCCCGACGGTTCCACCGAAGCAGCCGACATCGTCGCAGCGGATTCCTGGCCTGACGGCGACAACACGAACGGTTACACCTTTGATGAAGACCGCGACCCCGGCACCGATGTCGTCATCGCTCGGAACAAGGCCGGAGAGGACCTGGTCGATGCGGCGATCAAGTCCGGCCATGTCACGCTGGGCTCACCGGGTACGGCTGTGGCACTCGATATTCTACCAGCCTTACAACATGCACAGGAAGATGGTCTGCTGGTCTCGGCTCAAGTGGATCACGGACGAAGACAAGGTCGTGCCGGTCACGAACGGCTGGCGTTGGAGCAAGCCGCTGCCGGCCTTGGTGATTAGCAGAATGCGGCCGAACGGGAGGGAACCCGCAGGGGCTTCAGCAAGGCAGAGCTACCTTGCCCAGGCCCGTCCCGATCTAGCTTCGGTGCCACCTTTTCCGGACGACCCGCACGCCGCGTCAACCGATCGCTCGTCGCTCACGTCCGTCGATCCCTTGCCATGCAGGTGATCTCGATGTTCAGCCGCCGGCCATCTTGGCTGACTGCGTGGTGGTCCGCGCCGGCCGTTGGTCGCCGGGGAAGAACGTGCCGTAGACCGCGTTCATCGCCGCCATGTCGTCGAGATCGGTCAGGTGAACGTCGCCCCGGAGGATTTCGGTCATGCCGAGCACGACGGAGGCCAGCAGGGTCCGGATCGTGGTCATGACCAGATGCGTCTCCGTCGCGATATCGCTGACGGTGTCCTCGCCGCCCGCCATGTCGGTGGACACGATACCGGAGAGAGACATCGTCGCTGTCCCACACCATCGTGCTGAACGGGACTCCGTGGGCGAGCATGGTGGGATGCCGGATGTGCACGGGCGTGGGATCTCCCTCTTCAATCCGAACCGACTTGGGACTGCGGCTTTCGAGCGATGATGCCGACCGTCATCGACGACAGAGACGCTGCTCGCACGCGAAACGCGGCAGATTCCCCCATTGGTCTTTGTTGGCCTGTTTCCGTCACCGAACGGTCAGTCCCATCATGGACGCAGGACCCGATCTGACCATGGGACCGCCCGAACACAGCAGCAATGAGGATTACGGCTAGTTCAACAGGTTCTCGTCATAGGGATAGACGTCGAGTTGTTCGAGACCTGTGGCGGTGACTAGAAACTGATGCTCGATCTTGACGCCGCAGCCACCGCGATCAGAGCCGACATAGCCTTCGACACACATCATCATGTTTTCCTCGATCACGCCGTCGTAACCCAACGTCTTCCAGTCCTGAGGATAGGGAACGAAGGGATATTCATCGCACATGCCGACACCATGCATGATGCACGGATATCGATGCGCATGAAATTCCTCCGGATGCCGGAAACTGTTTTCCGTCAGATCCCTGAACGCCACCCCTGGGCGCACCAAAGCCTTGTTGTGCTCGATCTCGTCAAGCGCGCGCTTGTAAAGATCGCGATATTCGTCTGGTGCTTTGCCGTCCCCCAAGAACCAGGTGCGGGAGATATCAGACATGTATCCGAAGGGACCGACCATATCGGTGTCGAAACCAACCAAGTCACCCGGTTCAATGCGCCGTTCCCCCGCCTCCTGAAGCCACGGGTTGGTGCGCTTGCCTGTGGCCAGCATGCGGGCTTCGGACCACAGGCCACCGTGGGCAATGTTGACCTGACTCAAAGTGCTCCAGAGTTCGTTTTCAGTTATTCCGGGCCGCAAAGCTTCGTGCATTTTCATGATGCCCAGTTCGGCGACCTCAACAGCATATCGGACCAACGTAATCTCTTCGGGGGACTTGATAGACCGGGCTTTTTCAAGGAACCCCGGACTATCGGAGACCTCGAAACCAGCCTGCATCAATCCCTGTACGGCAGAGGCGTCCAATCGATCCACCGCAACGCGGCACCGGCTCTTTCCCGCCAATCGCGAACGGACAAAGTCGATGAACTGTCGGGTTCTTTCTTGCTGATCGAACCCGGCAAAGAAGGGAGCAAGCCCGAAGGTCGGGACATACTCTGTCACGTTATCAAGGTTCTTGATGAAGGCACCGCTAAAGACCACGGGCCCGTCAGCGAAGACGAAAAGCATCATCAAAGGGATGCGCGCCTGAAACTGCATGTACTCGTGATAGTTTACAGCATACCGCATCGTGAGTGGATTGGTCACGATCGCCAGTTCCACGTCACATTCCGCCATGGCCTGCCGTATCCGACCCATGCGGTAATCGTTCAATGTGCTCCAGTCGATATCTGGTGGTGTCAGGTGCGCCATCGCAGAGTCTCTAATGTTCTTCCGGCTTATCATCAGGTGAACGTTTCGCCGCTCACACTATAGGGTCCGGATAGACATCGTCCAACATAAGCTTTTGCACAGAACTCCGGCGATTGCCCTTTGGTGCCTTCGTCTCTTTGTCCATCGCTGTTGTCGAACAGGGAGACGGATACGTCCGTTCCGGATAAGACGCGTCCCAACATGATGACTGGATGAACTGTCCGATCGTCGGTTGCCGTTGGACGTCTCGCGCTCGTGGTTTTCCCTGCACATCAAGAACATCACAGCAGAGACGGGTTCGCAGTTGACTGCGCCCACAACCATCCCATCGCATGGGCATTTTTCCGCTCGGGCCAGCAAGGCGGGACATGGCCGAACTCGTGGCGACGAACCATGGACGGCATGACGGACCACCAAGCCGAGAACAACGGCGTGCGCATTCACGTCGCCATCATGCAAGGCACGACCGACTGGTTCATCACCGTCGTCGGCGAAAACGACGGCTACATCCAAGACTTCGAGACGCTTGCGACGTGCGGTGAGCAGTCGAACGACGGGGGGGTCAAAGGCCCTTTCGACCCGGTTGCAGTTTCCGGAACCGCGGGTCGTTATCGTGTTGACGGGCGAGGGAGTGCCGGTGTGCTCCTTCGCTTGTCGTGTTTCCGGGCATGCCATCATCGGCCGGACTTGCGTTTCACCGGCTTTCGTCCCACATCCACGATTCGATCAGCCCTCACCAGGATTGAGGTTCCATGGCGGCATCGGGGACGCTCGCGTGCGATGATGTGGCTGCGGTTGGTACACTGGCCGCGCGTCTTGCGCCGCACCTGAAGGCTGGCGATGCGGTTCTGTTCGAAGGGCCGATCGGCGTCGGCAAGACACATCTCATCAGGGCACTCGTGACCAATCTCGAGTCGGCCGATGCGGTGACCAGCCCGACCTACACGATCATGCATGTCTACGAGACTGGCCCCGGTCAGGTGCTGCATCTTGATGCCTACCGGTTGTCAGGCGTCGACGAGTACCGCGATCTCGGCATCGAGGACCTTGCGCCTGAGGCCATCACGCTCGTCGAGTGGGGCGATCAGGTCGCCGCGGCCCATCCCGAACACCTTCACGTGCGCATCAGCCACGTCCCGGCAGACGAGGGCGCACGCACGGTCACGTTGACGGCAGTCGGGGCGCGTTGGGATGCTGTCGTTGCGGAGCTGGCAGGCTGAGATGACCCATGTGCTTGTGATCGAGACGGCCGCGCCGTCATCCGTCGTCGCGCTCGGCAACGAGAACGGCGTCTTGTTCGACGATGCGCCGGTCGGACGCATGGAAGGCCCGGTTTACCTGCGGCGTGCGGTGCGCGAGGGGCTTGCCGGCAACGGACTGACGACCGCCGACATCGACGTCATTGCCGTCGATCTCGGTCCCGGTGGGCTGACCGCCACACGCAGCGGCGTGACCTTCGCCAACGCGCTGGCCTACGGGCTCGGCAAGCCGCTTGTCGCGCTCAGCTACTTCGATCTCGTCGGCCTTCAGACCTTTGCCGAGACCGGTCGTGTCGCAGCCTGCGTGCGGCCGACCACGGAAGGTGACGCGTTTCTGGCGCTCTATGGCGACAGCGGCCTCGGCGAATTGCGGTTCGGAAACCTCGAGCGGCTCATCGCAATGGCGCGCGACGAGACGGCCGCCCCCCTGCCGTCGGGTTTGACGACGCCCGCAGTCGCAGCTCTGCTGGGCGATGACCCCACGGGCGTTGCCGTGCCGTCGCCGGCGGTCCTGGTCGCGCGTGCGCTGGAGCTCCACGCCGCGGGTGCCGGTGTCGACGAACCGCTGGAACCGCTGACCAATGTTTCGCCCGGCGTTACGCCGATCAACGAAGGATACGATCATGGCTGACACGATCGCCGCCGATCATCCTGAAGCCGTCTCGCGCGCCAAGGCCGCGCTCGATGCCGGCGGTGTCATCGTCGTGCCGACCGAGACGGTCTACGGGCTCGCCGTCATGCCGCATGATCCCGATGCCGTGGCCAGGATGTTTGCGATCAAGCAGCGCCCGGCCACGCGCAACCTGCCGGTCATGGTGGCCGAACGCAGCCAACTCGACGGGCTTGACGTGATCGTGCCCGAGGCGGCGGATCGCCTGATCGCGTCGGGTCTCGTGCCGGGCCCTCTGACGATCGCACTGGGCTTCGGCGACGGTGCCCGGCCGGCTTGGCTCGAAGGACGCGACGAGATGGCGTTCCGCATTCCCGACAACGCCTTCATGCTGGCGCTACTGCGGGAAACGGGACCTCTGTTCGTGACCAGTGCCAACATGCATGCCCGGGACACACAGCAGACGATCGCGGAGATCCTGCCCCAGCTCGCCTTTGCTCCGGATCTCGCGGTCGATGGCGGCACAGGCAAGATGGTGCCGTCGACGCTGGTGAACTGCGCCGTCGATCCACCGAAGGTCGAGCGCGAGGGTGTCGTGCCGCGCGACAGGATCAAGGAGTTGCTGGCATGAGCCACATGATACTGGGGATCGAGTCGTCCTGCGACGACACTGCCGTCGCCGTTGTCGACCCGGATGGTGTGGTGCACGCCTCACAGGTCGTCTCGCAGACCGCGATCCACGAGAAGTGGGGTGGTGTGTACCCCGAATTCGCCTCGCGCGCCCATGTCCGCGCCATCGTGCCGGCCATCGACGAGGCCATGACGTCCGCCGGAGTCACACCGCGTGACCTCGAGGCCATCGCCGTGACCCGGGGGCCGGGCCTGATCGGCTCCTTGCTGGTCGGTCTCAACGCCGCCTCGGGTTTGAGCACGGCGTGGGACGTGCCGGTGATCGGCGTGAACCATCTGCGTGGCCATTTGCGTAGCGCCGACCTTGAAGAGCGGCGCGTCACCTTCCCGGCGACGATCCTTCTGGTCTCGGGCGGCCACTCGATCATCGCCCACATGGAGGACCCCTCGGCGATCCGTGTGCTGGGTTCGACCCGTGACGATTCCGTCGGCGAGGCCTATGACAAGGTTGCCCGCATGATGGGGCTTGGTTATCCCGGTGGCCCCGTGATCGACCGGTTGGCCAAGGAAGGCGAGGCGGTGATCGATCTGCCACGGCCGATGATCCGCGAGGGGCTGGACTTCTCGTTCTCCGGCCTGAAGTCAGCGGTCGCTCGCAAGCTGGAACTCGACCCCGACGTCAATCAGGCCAACATGGCCGCCTCCTTCGTGGCCTGCTGCATGGATGTCATGCTCGCCAAGTGCCGCCGCGCCCTGGAGTCGATACCGACGCAGTCGCTCGTCATCGTCGGCGGTGTGGCGGCCAGCCCGCAGCTGCGTGAGGGTGCCAAGGCGCTGACCGACGAGATGGGTGTGAACCTCTGCTTGCCGCCGCTGAAGTGGTCGACCGACAACGCCGCCATGATTGCGCTGGCCGGCTGGGACTATGTCGCGCTCGGCGAGCGACCCGACCCCGTCGCCACACCGCGTCTGCCGATCGACCGGCTCTAGACCAGGAACGCCCCGATCAGGGCTGCCACCCGCTCCGGCGCTTCGGCCAGGATGGAGTGACGCAGGGTGCCCAGGATGTGGAGTGACGACCCCGCGATACGCTCGTGCATAAGCAGGGCCATGCGCGGGTTCGAGCCGATATCGCTGTCGCCCGTGGCGACCAGGGTCGGTGCGGTGATGTCGCTGAGCCGATCGGCCAGGTCGGTCTGGGCCAGGACCCGGTAGGCCGAGGCGTAGGCGGCGGGGTCGTTTTTCTTGTTCTGCCCGGCATAGTGCGCGATGGCGTCCGGATTGTCCTGGATGAAGGCGGGCGTGAACCAGCGCTCCAGCGATTTCTCGAAGTGTTCGCCCGGGAGGCCCTTGGAACCGGCGGTGAGGCGCGCCTCGACACGCGCGCGCTCCTCGTCGGTTCGTCCGGCGGCGGTTGACAGCAGCATCAGGCGATCAAGACGGTCGGGATGGCCAAGCGCGAAGCCCTGGGCGACCAAGCCACCAAGCGAGTGACCGGCGAGGTGACAGCGTTCGATATCAAGGTGATTGCGCACCGCCAGGACGTCCGAAACAAAGTTGTCGAGCTCATAGCGCCCGGCCGGCTTGTCGGATTCGCCGTGACCGCGTAGGTCGAGGCGGATCGTTCGAAACCGGCCGTCGAGAGCGGCGGCGACGCCATTCCAGCTGTCGAGATTGCTGCCGACACCGTGAACGAGCATGAGATCGGGTCCCTCGCCCTCGACGCGCGCCCGCAGGCCGATGCTGTTGTTGTCGACCCGGATGTCCACCATTCCTCCGTATGTCCTGTCTCTGCTACCGTGCGTTGATGCGGGAGATTGGCCCATGACGGCGTGGATCGCCATGATTGCCGACGAGAATGCTTTGCCCGAGCTTCAGGTGTGCTTCGAGCGGGTCCGCGCACCCTTGGGCGATGCGGGTGCCGATGTCGTCCTGGCGGCGCTCAAGACCGGTACGCTCGAAACCTGTTTCGCGGATGCCGAGCTCGCCATGCTGCGCTATGCGGGCAAGCTCACGCGCGAGCCCGGTGCCATGGTCAGGAGCGATGTGGCGACCATGCGCGCGCAGGGCGGCGATGACGGCTGTATCCCTCAAGGTCAATCAGATCTGCGCCTGCTTCAACGATGCCAACCGGCTGCTGAGCGAACTGGGAGTCACGCTCGAGGATGGTGTGGTCGGCTTCTACGTCGACGAAGCCGAAGCGCATCGGCGCTAGCCGAACGGGAGGAACAGGACATGGATTACGCGGCATACAAGGAGATTGATGCCCCCGCCATTCCAGTGATCGACATCGGTCCATTGCGCGACGGCAGCGGGTCGCTGAGGCGATCTTCGAGGCGAGCCGCGACCTATCCGCCACAGCCCGAAGAGCTGGGCCCCGAGGTTTTCGGTGTGCGGACCGTGCTACGGCAGGACGAGATCGGCGGCCTGCAGGTGCAAGACTACGCCGTCGACTGGGTGCTGGCCCATCCCATTCCTGGCACGCTGGTCGTCGATGTCGGCGACCTGCTGGCGCGCTGGAGCAACGGGAAGTTCCGTTCGACACCGCATCGGGTGATCAACCGATCGGGCTGCGAACGGCTGTCGCTCGTGCTCGCGTTCGATCCCGACTACGAGACGATGATCGACCCGGCGATCGCCTGCACATCCGGTGAAACGCCGGAGCACAATCCGATCTCGTGCGGCGACCACCTGGTCTGGCGGTTCGGGAAGGCCTTCGCCTATCGCGGCGAGGAGGCGGGTTGACGGACTATTCGGCTGACGCTATCGCGTCGGCGCGTTCGTTCAGGCTGCTGATCAGGCCGTCAATGCCGTCGCGCTGAATCACCGCGCTGAACTCTTCGCGCTGGGTCTTGAGCATCGACAGACCCTCAATTGCGACATCGATGACGTGCAACTGCTCGTCATCGCCCTTCTCGATGCGGAAATCGACGACATAAACGTCGCCTTCGGGACTGACGATGTTGGTGCGCACGACCGCATCGGTGACGTTCATCGGCCGGGTTCCCATGACGGAGAAATCGTAACCCGTAAAACCGTCCAAGCGCGCTTCGTAGGTCCTGACGATGTAGTGGGCGAAGGCCTCATCATAGGCCGCCATCTGCCCTTCGGTCACCGTTTTGCGGTAGGGACCAAGCGCCAGCTCGGCGAGCTTGTCGAGGTCGAAGGCTTCGGTGAGCCAAGCCTCGAAGGTGTCGCGCCGGTCCTGACCATGGGGCAGGCCAAGGATTTCGATCATCTTGTTGCCGTGGTCGGCGATGAAGGCCGAGGCGTCGTCTTCCAGGTTGGCCTGGGCCGTCGTGGCCATGCCGATCGTCAAGAGAATAGTCAGGACTGTCTTGCGCAGCATGATCTGGTGTTCCTCACCAATCGTCGTCGAAGCCGAAGGGATCGCTCTCGCCATTCGAGATCCGGGCATTGCGGTTCTGCCTGTAGAGGCTACGGACGGCGGCATAGAAGTCGATCGAGGTTTGCCGCAGGTCCGCGAGGCCCTCCTGCTGGTCGCCCGAGCTCTGGATCAGGCTGGTGCCGGAGCGGGCATAACTCAAGGTCGGTGACAGCACATAGGTCAGCGGGTCGGTCAGGATGCCGACGCCAAGACCGACCGTATCGCGCGCCGTCGATGGTCCGATCAGCGGCAGCACGATGTAGGGACCCTCGTCGAAGCCCCAGACGGCAAGGGTCTGTCCGAAATCTTCCTTGCGTGGCTCTTTGTCGAAGTTGCCCGGAATGTCGAAGATGCCGCCCAGGCCTGCGGTCGTGTTGATGAGGAACGAGACAGACGCGTCGACCGTGTTCTCCCAGTCGCCCTGAAGGGCGCTGTTGATGATCGTGCTCGGCATCTGAAGATTTTCGAGGAGGTTGCGGATGCCGTTGCGGTAGGGCTCCGGGATCGCGTCGTTGTAGACCTCGGCAATCGGATTGACGGTGATGTCCCAGACGGCCATGTCGACGTCGAAAATATAGCGGTTCGCAGCCTCGGCGGGGTCATTGGCCTGGGCGCGGATTTCCTGCTCTACGGGGTCTTCAGATGTGGTTGTGCAAGCGGCAAGGGCGAGCGCGCCGAGGAGCGGAAGGCACAGGCGGACAACGTGCTTGCGGATGCGACTGGCAAGGGTCAAACGGTTCATCCCGACATCTAGCGGCAACACAACGGCGATTCTTGGACCAGGATCCCTGCCAAGCCGATCAGCTGCTCCGGGACTCAACTCCACTGCAGCGCTTCCGCGGTACACTTCCGGAACTGATGCGATACCATAGCCACCCGCGCGAGGTCCACTTCGAGGAGCGGCAATCTGATGCATTTTGGCAACAATGCGGGTTGCGCTGAAACGACGCCGGTGCGGTCCCGAAATCGGCCGTCTGATGCCGGTGCGGCATCGCGTGTCTGGGAGGAGGCGCTACTGCACCAGTGACTCATCATCGGCTTCGGCGTTCCTCAGTTCGTCGACACTCTCAACAATCTTGCCGGCTTCGATTTCCCAATCCGATACGAAGTGCTTCCCGCCATCGATCACAAAGCGGCCGATCTCGTCGGCGGGGAGGTCGCGGCCGAGGTCGCGCAGAACCATGTGGTAGCTCTCCGGGTAGACCACCGTGGTGAGCGCACCGTCGACGCGTCCGGCGAAATGATCGACCGGTTCGGGCGGAACAATTTCGTCACGCGCGCCATAGACGATCAGAACGGGCAGGTCGGTCTCACCCGCTGCCGACAAACCGGCGTCCATCAGGCGCACCAGTCCCAGCAGGGCATCGGCGCGGGTCTCCTTGATAACCAGGGGGTCCCGGCCCAGGGCGTGCAGCATCTCAATGTTGTCGGAAGGCGTGATGTCGAGCCCACTGCCCGACAGCTGGGTTCCAGGCGCGACATGGGCGACCAGCCAGAGCGATGCGCGGTAGCTCCACGGCATCGTGTCGAGACCCCACACTGCAGGTGCGACGAGGACGATACCGGTCAGACCGGGCGGCGGTTGCGTCAGGCCTGAGACGGCGGCGACGGCCCCGCCCATGCTGTCCCCCAGGAGGAAGATCGGCACGCCGGGATGGCGCTGTGTGACGAGATCGACTGCCGTGCGGGCGTCGGCGGCCATGGTATCCGTGCCGGCCCACAGACCCGACATGTCGCTCTCGCCGAAGCCGCGCTGATCGAACGCGTAGGTCGTAATGCCCTGTTCAGACCAGACCGCCGCGGGCAGGGCGAAGGCGTTGCGGTAGTCGTTGAAGCCATGGAGCGCGATGATCACGGCCCGTTCCTGTGCTGTACTTGGCCAGACCGAGAGCGCCAGAATTCTGTCATCGGCGGTCACGAGGGCGGCTTCGGTCAGTGCCGCTTCCCGCACGGCCGGACCCGCTGGGATCACGGTGGGTGCGCAGGCAGGCAGCAACAGGACTAGGACCAGGAGATTCCAGCGTGACGGCACGGATGAACCAGTCGTGGCAAGTGGCGGTGGCGCGGCTATGATGCATACCTTGCCGACGGCACGGCAAGTCCGAAGCCCCAGCCGATTTGTGATGACCGCTCTTCCCGAACGCTCCACCGCCACCAGCAACTGGCTCGGTTTCCAGACGCTTTACCTGCGTGAGGTCCGGCGTTTCATGAAGATTCCGGGTCAGACCGTGCTGGCGCCCGCGATCACGACCATGCTGTTCCTGGCTGTCTTCGCGCTCGCACTGGGCCGTGTCGTCACCGATGTTGACGGCGTTCCGTTCCTGGAGTTCCTGGCGCCCGGTCTGGTCATGATGGCGATGTTGCAGAACGCGTTCGCAAACGCGTCGTCGTCGCTGATCATCGCCAAGGTGCAGGGCAACATCGTCGATACGCTGATGCCGCCGTTGTCGCCGCTTGAGCTCATGGCGGGCATCGTGCTGGGTGCCCTGAGCCGGGGCATTGTTGTCGGCATCTTCATCGTGCTGGTCATGCAGGTCTTTGTCGGGTCCATGCCGATCCACATCTGGGCAGTCGTGTTCTACGCGGTTGCTGGCTCGGCCATGATGGGGCTCGCTGGCACGCTGGTCGGCATCTGGGCCGAGAAGTTCGATCAGATCGCGGCGCTCACGAACTTCTTCGTGACGCCGCTGACGTTTCTTTCGGGCACGTTCTATTCGATCGAACGCCTGCCGGAGTCGCTTCAGCTGGTCACCATAGCCAACCCGTTCTTCTATGCGATCGACGGCTTCCGCTATGGTTTCACCGGCCATGCCGACGGATCGCTGCTCGCCGGTGCCCTGGTGCTGACAGGAACGGTGGTCGCTCTGGCGCTGCCTTGTTACGGCATTCTGGTCAGGGGCTATCGCCTGAAGTCCTGATCCGATTGACTCCGCGAGACGGCCCCACGATATTTCCGAAGACCCGGTGGGCGGGATGCCACTGGGCTTTGTTTTCCCAAATGCGTCTGATCTGACGCCCATTTCGCGGGAGGGTGCGGTGGTCACACCGGTCATGCCGACCTACACCCGCGCCGATCTTGTCTTCGCGCGCGGCGAGGGACCGTATCTCTTCACAGAGGACGGCGAACGTTACCTGGACTTCGGTTGCGGCATTGCCGTGACCAGCCTTGGTCATGCCCACCCCCATCTGGTGGGGGCGCTGAAGGACCAGGCAGATCGTCTGTGGCATACCTCCAACCTCTTTCGAATCAGCGGCCAGGAGCGCTTGGCAGAGCGCCTCGTGGACGCCACCTTCGCCGACACCGTGTTCTTCGGGAACTCGGGCGCGGAAGCCATGGAATGCGCCATCAAGATGGCGCGCCGCTACCACTTTGCGAACGGCAGTCCCGAGCGCTACCGCGCGATCACCTTCGGTGGCGCCTTTCATGGCCGCACGCTGGCGACGATCGCTGCGGGCGGTCAGGCCAGGCATCTGGAGGGTTTCGGCCCCGCGGTCGAAGGCTTCGACCAGGTGCCGCTGCACGATTCCAATGTGCTGCGCGCCGCGATCACCAGCGAAACCGCTGCGATCGTGATCGAACCCGTGGTCGGTGAGGGCGGCATCGTTCCAGTCGATCCCGCGTTCCTGAAGGCTATCCGTGCGGCCGCCGACGAGTTCGGTCTGCTCGTGATCTATGACGAGGTCCAGTGTGGCGTCGGCCGTTCCGGCAAGCTCTTCGCCCACGAATGGTCCGGTGTGACGCCCGACATCATGGCGGTCGCCAAGGCGCTCGGCGGCGGTATGCCGATCGGTGCCTGCCTGGCCACCGAGGAGGCTGCCAAGGGCATGACGCCGGGAACCCACGGCTCCACGTTCGGCGGCAATCCGCTGTCGATGGCGGTGGGCAATGCTGTGCTCGATGTCATGCTGGAACCGCGCTTCATGGTTGGCGTCGAGGGCAAGGCCGAACGTCTGCGTTCGGGCGTCGAGGCGGTGATCGCCAAGCATCCCGGTGTTTTCGAGGTGGTCCGCGGCGTCGGTCTGATGCTCGGCATCAAGTGTGTCGCGCCGGTCGGCGACGTCATCAGTGCCATGCGTGACCGCCATGTTCTGGCCGTGCCGGCCGGCGACAACGTCATGCGTTTCCTGCCGCCGCTGGTGATTGGCGATGCGGAGATTGATGACGCCCTTGCGGCGATGGATTCGGTCGGCGTCGAGCTCGCGTCATGACCGCTGACAAGCACTTCCTCGATATCGACGCGCTGAACGCCAAGACCCTGCGCGACATGCTCGACGACGCACACGACATGAAGGCGCGCTGGAAGGCGAAGGACCGCCCCAAACCGTGCACCGATATGGTGCTGGCGATGATCTTCGAAAAACCGTCGACCCGGACACGCGTGAGCTTCGATCTCGCGATGCGCCAGCTCGGTGGCGAGACGATCAATCTGGCGCCCGGCGACATGCAGCTCGGCCGCGGCGAGTCGATCGAGGACACTGCCCAGGTCCTGTCGCGTTATGTCGACGCGATCATGATCCGCACGGTCGACCATCAGAAGATGATGGACCTGGCGAACTTCGGCACGGTGCCGGTGATCAACGGCCTGACCGACCGGACTCACCCCAGCCAGCTCATGGCGGACGTCATGACGGTCGAGGAGCACCTGGGACCGATCTGCGACAAGGTCGTGGCCTGGGCCGGCGACGGCAACAACATGGCCTGTTCGTGGATCCATGCCGCGGTGCGCTTCGATTTCGAACTGCGTGTGGCGTGCCCGCCGAAGTATCACCCGCCGCAGGAGATCATGGACTGGGCGGCCGAACATCAGGGCCGGGTGAGGATTGTCGAGACCGTCGACGAAGCGGTGACCCATGCCGATTGCGTGGTGACCGACACGTGGAAGTCGATGAGCGACGAGCGCGCCGAGGCCGAGCCGATCGACACCTCTGCGCTTGAACCCTACCGCATCGACAGCGCCAAGATGGGACTTGCCAACGACAAGGCGATCTTCATGCACTGCATGCCGATCTACCGGGGCAACGAGGTCAGTGGCGAGGTGGCCGACGGCCCTCAGTCGGTCATCTATGACGAGGCGGAAAACAGGCTGCACGCCCAGAAGGCGATTCTGAAGTGGTGTCTGACCTGAACCTCGGTGCCGACTCGATCCAGCCGTTTCAGATCGACGGCCTGAGCCTCTCGGGGCGCCTCGTCAGGATGGTCGAGACGGTCGATACTGTGCTGACGCAGCACGACTACCCCGACGCGGTGTCCCAGCTTCTGGGTGAGCTGATCGTGCTGGCGGCGGCATGAAATTCGATGGCCGCATGACCGTGGAGATCCGCAGCGACGGTCCGATCCGCCTGCTGGCTGTCGACTACATGAGCGACAGCAAGATGCGCGGCTATGCGAGTGTCGACCGCGACCGGGTCTTCGAGCCCAAGCCGCTCAGCTTCGGTTGCAGTTGCTCGGGCTCCCGAGCGCTCGCTGTGCTTCGCCGCATCTCTGCCACAGAAATCGAGGATTTTGTTGTCGACGGCGAGATCGAGGTAATCTGCCAGTTCTGCAACAGACGCCAGGTTTTCACACCCGAGGAAGTCTTGGCATCGGAAGAGGGTGAGAGGCGTGATCACTGACCGATTGAGTCGACGTGGAGCTCTGGTGCTGCTGGCCGGGGCAGGCGCAAGCTTGGCGGGGTGCAGCCGGAGTGTGGAGCGCAAGACATGGCCCGACCTGGCGTTCCAGCATCTGCAGCCGATCGGTCTTCGTGTTTCGGAGGTCTCGTTCCGGTCGGAGGTCGGCACCGATGACGTGACTGCTCCCGGGCGCGACATCCGTTACGCTATGCCGGCTTTGCCGAAAGCGGTGATGGCGCGCTGGTCGCGCGAACGTCTCACGGCGCTCGGCGGGCCCGGTCGGTGCGTCGTGACCCTGACCCGGAACCGCTTCTTCGAGGTGCCGCTCGACACGACGGGCGGGGTCGAGGGGTTCTTCACCATCGACCAGAGCGCGCGTTACGAGGGCGCGCTGGCGCTGCGGATCGACATCAAGGGTGACGCCTCGGGTACCGGCTTTGCCGAAGCGAGTGCCTCGGCCACACGCACCGTTCCCGAGGACTTCACGCTGAACGAGCGGGAGCAGACGCTCTATGACATGCTGCAGAGCATCGTCACCGTGCTCGACGGACGCATGGAGCAGGAGATCCGCGCCGGCCTGTCGCGCTGGGTGGGATAGCCTAAGAAGCAAGTGGGGCGCGGTGAGGCCAAGCCCTGTGCAACAACTCCGAAGGCGATCAGACGGTGCCTTCGGCGAACCACCAGCGCTCTCCATGGCGTGGAAGCCGTCGAGCGTCCAGTCACCCGAGAGACCTTCCCGATGGCGCACGTTCGGTGCGGTCGCCCCGGTGTAGTTGCGGAAGAACGGAACGATCGTGCCATGGCCTCGCAGCACGACATCGAGCGCGTCCTGGGGGCCATGGCGTACTTCAGGGCTAGGCGCGCATTGATGTCATCGTAAGGCGCGACATCGACATGCATAGGCAGGGTGATGTGCCTTCCGTTGGCGATTTTCTCGACCTTCATGTTCGGGTTTTGCGCCAGGAAGTCGACGGTCTTGGAGTCGCGCTCAATCACGGCGTCGAACTGGCCGGTCTGCAGGCCAGCCTCGCGCGCGTTCACGTCGGCCACCTGGTAGATTTCGCAGTTCTCGAAGTTCGCCCGGTCTTCCTTGAAGTAGTTCGGGGTGCGCTTGTAAGATGTCCTTGATGCCCGGCTCGAAATGCTCGATGATATAGAGGCCGGTACCGACGCCTTTGGTGACGTCGATACCGCCCTCACCGTCAGACGGCAGCATCAGGAAGTGATAGCCCGTCATCACGTAGGGCAGGTCGGCGCCGCCGCTGTCGAGTTCGATGCGGACCGTATGCGAATCCTCGGCCTTGATGTCGAGAACATTGTTGAGCAGCGCGTTGCCGCCCGAAGTCGAATCCTCGCCACGGGGGTGGTTGAGCGAGGCGACGACATCATCAGCCGTGAAGGTCTTGCCGTTGTGGAGCTCGACACCCCCGGCGGATCCTGAAGACCCAGGTCTTGGCGTCGGGCGTGACTTCCCAGCTCTTGCAGGCGTCGGGTCCGACAACATTGTCGGGTGTGATTTCGGTCAGGTAGTTGCCGAAGACACGGGCCTGGGAGATCTGGAAGGTCGACTTATCAGGTCGCAGGGTCGATGTTATCGGTCGTGTTGCCATCCTTCTGGGGCGTTTCGGCCAGCACGGCGCTGTCGGCCAATGTGGCGATGACCTCAAGACTGTGTGAGTGTCGTAGACCTCAGTTGTCGATCGGCGGCCGCTTCTTGCCGAAGCCGGTTGCCTGTTCGAAGGCATGGGCGACCTGCAGGCACAGCAGGTCGGTGCCGGGGCGGCCGAGAACCTGCAGGCCGCGGGGTGCCCCGGTGTCGGAGAAGCCGCATGGTACCGTGGTAGTCGGCAGACCCAGCAGCGGCGAGACATAGAGCAGGGTCCAGTCCAGACTGCGGCTGGCGGCCTCGTCGTCGAAGCCGAACGGGTCGCAGAGATCATCCGGCCACACCAGGACGTCGTGTTCGGCAAAGGCCAGCACCATGTCGTGCCACAGCCTGTGGCGCCGGGTTTCGGCATGCATCACGTCTTTCCCGGTGCTGGCGCGCGTCTCGTGATAGTGCCGTTCGAGACCGCTATCCAGGCCGCGCCCGACGGCAGGCTCCACCTCGCGCGACACCCGTTGGTAGGCCAGCACGCCGTAGTGTTTCTCGATGTCGGCGAGGTCGATGGGACACGGTGTCACGACCGCGCCCATGTTCTCGAACACGCTTTTCTGTGCTTCGAAGTTGGCCGCGATGTCGGGGTCGATGGTGAGGCAATCGTGATCGCACGACCAGCCGATGCGTAGACCCTTCATGTCGATGGCAAGGTCCGGCAGTCCCGGCGCGAAGGGGGCCGACACCACGACGGGACAGCGTGGGTCCGGCCCGGCCAGGGCCGAGAGCATCAGGGCCGTGTCGGCGACTGTGCGGGCCATGGGGCCGGGCGTGTTCATGTTGTGCCACATCAGCGGATTGGGCATGTCCGGGATCATCCAGCTGGTCGGCCGGTGACCCACGATGTTGCACCAGGCGGCCGGGTTGCGGACCGAGCCGCCGATGTCGGAGCCGTCCGACAGAGACATAAGGCCGGCAGCCATGGCCGAACCGCTGCCGCCGCTGCTTGCGCCCGGCGCAAGATCCTTGCCGTAGGGGCTCCGCGTGGGGCCGAAGACAGGGTTGTCGCAGAGGTTCGACGCCATCGTGTACTCGGGCGTGTTGAGCTTTCCCAACATGATCGCGCCCGCCGCCTTCTCACGCTGGACGACGAGATGATCGTAGTCGGGCACGTGGTCTTCGAAGGCCTTCGAGGCGAAGGTCGTGCGCACGCCCTTGGTCGCAAAACAGTCCTTCACGCCCACGGTCAGACCGTGCAGCACGCCTCGCGCCGTGCTGTTGGCGCGTTCGTCGTCCGCCTTGGTTGCGCCCTCACGCGCGCTCTCGAAGGTCGTCGTGACCACCGCATTAAGATGGGGGTTGTGCCGCTCGATCCGGTCGATCTGGGCGTCGACGAGATCAAGGGACGAGATCTCACCAGTGTCCAGAAGCGCCTTTTGCTCGATGGCCGGAAGATAACAGAGATCGGTGGCGTCCATGGCGGTTTCCGATTCAGCGTTCGCAGATGCGGTCCATCAACCGCCGGAGGAAGGCGGTGCAGGCCTCGACCTGCTCGATGGCGATGAACTCGTTGGGCTGATGCGCCTGGGCGATGTCGCCGGGGCCGCACACGACGGCCGGAAATCCGCCCTCCTGGAAGATGCCGGCCTCGGTGGCGAAGGATGCCTGGTGGGTGCTGTTCGCGCCGGTGAGCGAAAGAGCCAGACTGGTTGCGGGTGAGGCGTCGTCGGGTTTGAGCGGCGGCACATTCGAGCGCAGCTCGGTGGTGATGGAACAGTCGGGGTGTTGGGCCTTCATCCTGACTTCGAGCTCGTCGAGATAAGCCAGGGCCCGGACCTCGATCTCCCTGGGATCGTCCGTCGGCATGGTGCGGAAGTGCCAGTCGACCAGACAGTCCTGGGCGATGATGTTGTTGGCGGTACCGCCGTCCATGATGCCGACCTGGATGGTGGTGAAGGGCGGCACAAAGCCCAGGTCCGGACGGGCGCGGCCCTGGTATTCCTCGAACAGGTCGTCGAGAAAGGCGACGAAGCGTCCGCCGGCGTGGGTTGCGCTGGCGCCCATGTGGGTTGCGCTCGAATGCGCCGGTACGCCACGGAAGCTGGTACGGAAGCCGACGATGCCCTTATGGGCGTCGACCACCTCCATCATGGTGGGTTCGCCGATAATCGCCGCCTCGGGCTTGAGGCCCTGGGCCTGAACGTCGCGGATCAGGCGGTGGACGCCGATGCAGCCGACCTCCTCGTCGTAGGACCAGGCGAAGTGAAGAGGCTTCTTGAGGCCACGGTTCAGGAACTCCGGCAGAAGTGCCAGGCTGATCGAGACAAAGCTCTTCATGTCGCAGGTGCCGCGGCCGTAGAGCTTGCCGTCCCTCTCAATGACGGTGAACGGATCCGTATCCCAGGGTTGGCCGTCGACCGGGACCACGTCGGTGTGGCCCGAGAGCACGATGCCGCCATCACCCTCGGGCCCCATGGTGGCGAAGAGATTGGCCTTACGGTCGTCATCGTCGTAGCTGAGGGAACTCTCGATGCCCCAACCCTTGAGGTAGTCACTGATCCAGCCGATCAGCTCGAGGTTCGAGTTGCGGCTTGTCGTGTCGAAGGCGATGAGCCAGTCGATGGCATCGCGCGGGGTCATGGTTTCTCTGGCCAAGTCACTCTCTCCAGAAGTTGGGTGTCAGAAGGACGAGAATTGTGAAGAACTCCAGCCGGCCCATGAGCATGCCGATACAAAGCAGAAGCTTGGCGGTGTCGGGCAGGGTTGCGTAATTGCCCGATGGCCCGATGACCGGCCCCAGTCCGGGGCCGATGTTGCCGAGAGCGGCGGCGGCACCGGACGCGCTGGTGATGAAATCGAGGTCATGGGCCGCAAGGCCCGCGGTGAGAACAAAAAAGCCGGCAACAAAGATCACCAGGAAGGTCGTGACCGACTGCGCGACGCCGTCGCTGATCTGGACATTGTTGTAGTGCGCAACGAAGACGCCGTGGGGCTGGGTCAGCTTGCGCAGCTGGGTATAGAGCGTGGCCGCCAGCACATGGACGCGAAACATCTTGATGCCGCCGGCCGTCGATCCGGTACAGCCGCCCATGAAGAGCAGGATGAAGAAGAGTGCCGTGGCAAAACCGCCCCAGGCGCCGAAGTCTTCGGTTGCGTAACCGGTGCTGGTCGCGATCGCGATGACGTTGAAACTGACCTCACGCAGCAGGATCCAGAACGAGGTCTCGTCATGGGCTGCGAGAATGCGCTGCAGCATCAGGAGCACGATGGCACCGATCACGATGGCGATGAATAGCCGGACCTGTACGTCGCGCCACAGCGGCACGAACCGGCCGCGCGCCACTTGCATATAGATAACGAAGGGCAGGGCACCTGACACCATGAAGACCATGGCGATCAGCTCGATCTGCGTGCTGTCGAAGACGCCGATTGACGAATCGTGGGTCGAGAACCCGGCAGTCGAGACCGTGGTCATGGCGTGCGCCAGGGCGTCGAAGGCCGACATGCCGGCGACCCAATAACTCAGGAAGCAGAGCACCGAGAAGACGGCGTAGATCATGGTGATCACTGCGGCAATCTGCACCGTGCGCGGCAGCATCTTCTCCTGGTCCGAGGATTCCGTGTTGAAAAGCTGCATGCCGGCGATACGCAGCATGGGCAGGACCGCGACGGCCGTGACGATGATGCCGATGCCGCCCATCCACTGCAGCAGGGCGCGCCACAGCAGGATGCCGGCGGGCCGCGTGTTGAGCTCGGCGACCACCGTGGCGCCGGTCGTGGTCAGGCCGGCGGTGGCCTCGAAGAGCGCATCGACATAGTCGAGGCCAAGATCGGCAAAGGCGAAGGGCAGGGCGGCGAAGGCGCAGAGCACGACCCAGGCGATGGTGGTGAGCAGAAAGGCCTGGCGCACCGTCAGTTCCGTCACACCCGTGCGGTTCGTGAGGAACAGCGACATGCCGACGAAGAGCGTCAGGAAGCCGGCGCCCAGGAACACTTGCCAGTCGTCGTTGCCCTCGATCAGATCGGCCACCATGGGCAGAAACATGGCGATGGCCAAGGTGGCGAGCAGGATGCCCGCCACCTGGAGAATAGGTCGGATATCGATCACACGCCCCTACCGCTGCCGCGAGACGGTTGCGCCACAATGATGGAAGCGGGTCACGGCGGTGTCCAGCGGGTGGCGAAAGGCACCGCGGGTCAGGACATCTCCGCGTTCGCCGGAGTGCCGACATAGCCAAGGAACTCGCGCCGGGTGGCCGACCTGGTGCGGAAATCACCCAGCATGCGGCTTGTCACCATGGTCACACCGGTCTTGCGAACGCCGCGTGTGGTCATGCAGTGGTGTGTCGCCTCGACCACGACCCCGACACCGCGCGGCTCCAGCGCCTCATTGATCGTGTCGGCGATCTGGGCCGTCAGTCGTTCCTGGATTTGCATACGTTTGGCGAAGACATCGACCATGCGGGCAAGCTTGGACACGCCCACCACGCGTTTGCGCGGCAGATAGGCGATGTGGCAGCGACCGATGATCGGCGAAATGTGATGTTCACAATGCGACTCGAACCGAAGGTTACGGAGCGAGACCATCTCGTCATACCCGTCGGTCTCGCCAAAGGTGCGGCCCATGAGTTCCGAGGCATTGGCACTGTAGCCCTCGAACCACTCCTCATAGGCGCGCACCACACGGGCCGGGGTGTCGAGCAAACCCTCGCGGTCGGGATCGTCGCCGGCCCAACGTATCAGCGTGCGCACGGCGTCTTCAGCCTCCTCGCGCGAGGGGTGCAGGACAGGATCAATCTTGTCGGTCACGTTGGCACCTTTCGGCTTCATCCCGCCTGCCATGCGGGAGGCGGTGTCTTATCCCGGCTCTGTGCCGCGATCAATTGACCCGTCGCGACTCGTGCGGGCTGTCGAGCGAGAAGGCGGGCACCACGGCATCGAACATTTCGCCCGAAGCGGCCTGCATCTGGTAGCTGCCGGCCATGATGCCCGACGGCGTCAAAAGCGGCGTGCCGGAGGTGTACTCGAAGGCCTCGCCCGGTTTCAGCACGGGCTGCTCGCCCACCACACCCGGTCCCTGGACCTCGTGGAGCTGGCCGTTGCCGTCGGTGATCTTCCAGTGACGCGTCAGAAGCTGGACGGTTTGGCTCCCTTCGTTGGCGATGCGCACCTGATATGCCCAGACGTAGTGGCTGCGATCGGGCTCGGACTGTTGCTCCAGGTACACCGGATTGACGGTGACCCGAACCCCTTGAGTGACTTCTTCGTACATGGTGTTCGTTTCTTCCACTCTTCCACATGATTTTACGCAGCGAGATCCGCGGTTGACCGCTGCGGCCCCGAGGGCATATAGAATAGATCAGGCCGAAGCGGGTGTAGTTCAATGGTAGAACGAAAGCTTCCCAAGCTCTAGACGAGGGTTCGATTCCCTTCACCCGCTCCAGGCACCTTTCTGCGACACATGCTTCTTCAGTTCCGCTGATAGCAGCCTGTCAGTTCGGCCTTCTGCTGGACGAGTGCAAGCACTGTGTCGATTGTCGGGGTCGGCTTGTCGGTGATGCGGCCGAGTTCCTGGACGGCGGTGACGAGCGCGTCGATCTCCATCGGCCTGCCCTTGTCGAGGTCCTGCAGCATGCTCGTGCGGTGAGCGCCGACGCTGACAGCACCGTCGATGCGCTTGTCGACATCAATGCCGAAACGCACGCCGAGCGCTTTGCCGATGGCCTGGGCCTCAAGCATCATGGCCCGGCAGACGTTGCGGCTGCCGGGGTCTGTGCCGATTACGTCGAGCGTGGCACCGGTCAGCGCAGAGATGGGGTTGAAGCAGAGGTTGCCCCATAGCTTGACCCAGATGTCGTCGCGGATACGCGGCCGCACCGGCGTCTTGAAGCCGGCCTCGCGCATCAGCCCGGCGAGCCGTTCGATGCGTTCGGTCTTCTCGCCCAAGGGTTCGCCTAGCACGAAGCGGTCGCCCTTGATGTGACGGATCACACCGGGCTCGTCGATGTCGCATGCCGGATAGACGACACAGCCAATAGCGCGCTCCGGTCCGATGCCGTCCCATTGTTTGCCGCCGGGATCGACGCTCTCGAGCTGCCGGTCGCGCCAGGGGCCGTCGAGGCCGTGGAAGTACCACCAGGGTACGCCGTTCACCGCGGTAACGATGGCGGTCTCGGCGCCGATCAGCGGTTGCATGGCGTCGACGACCTTGGGCACCGAATGGGCCTTGAGTGCGACAATGATGAAGTCCTGCTCGCCTGCTTCGGCCGGATTGTCCGTTGCGGTGATGCCGCGAACCGTGCGTTCGCCGCCCATCTCCAGGACGAGGCCGTTCTCGCACATGGCGGTGAGATGGGGACCGCGCGCGATCAGGGTCACCTCGGCCTCGGTGTCGGCGAGCAGGGCGCCCATGTAGCCGCCGATCGCGCCGGCACCGTAGATGGCGATACGGGTCATGCGAGCCCCAGCTTCTCCGCGAGCCCGATACGCTGGAGCTTGCCGGTGGCGCCCTTGGGAATCTCGTCGAGGAAGAGCACGGTGCGCGGCACCTTGAAGTCCGTCAGGCGTTCGGCGGCGAAGTCGCGCAGCGCACGTTCATCCGCACTCTTGCCCTCCTTGAGGACGACGGCGGCAGCGACATCCTCGCCAAGCTTGGCGTGGGGCACGGCGAAGGTAACGACCTGGCCGACCGCCGGGTGATCCATCAGGATCTCGTCGACCTCGCGCGGGCTGATCTTCTCGCCGCCGCGGTTGATGATCTCCTTAAGGCGGCCCGTGAGGCGCAGGTAGCCAGCATCGTCCATGGTTCCCTGGTCACCCGTGCGGAACCAGCCGTCGGTGAAGGCGGTGGTGTTGGTGCCGAGGTTGTTCTCGTAGCCCACGGTGACGTTGGGTCCGCGGATGACGATCTCGCCAGTCTCACCGGGCGGCAGCAGGCGACCGTCCTCCTCAGCCATGATCGCGACCTCGGGCCCGGCGGCGATGCCGACGCAACCGGGATAACGCGCCGCGGGCGGCAGCGGGTTGGAGGCCATCTGGTGCGCGGCCTCGGTCATGCCGTAAGCCTCGATCACAGGACAGCCGAAGGTGTCTTCGAGCTCTGTCATCACCTGTGGTGGCAGCGACGACGAGGATGAACGGATCAGGCGCAGATTGAGGCGTGCCATGCTGTCGGCGTTGCGCGCCGCGCGACCCAGGATGGCCTGGTGCATGGTCGGCACGGCCGTGTACCAGCTCGGCGCCACCGCACTGAACCAGGCGAAGATGCGCAGTGCGTTGAAGCCCGGTGTGCAGTGGACCGATGCACCCGCCGCCAGGCTCGACAGCACCGCGGCGATCAGGCCGTGGATGTGGAACAGCGGCATGATGTTGAGACAACGGTCATCGGGCGTGAGCGCGAGGCTTTCGCGGATGTGGGAGGCCGAGGCGCAGACATTGGCGAGCGAGAGCGGCACGATCTTGGGCCGCGAGGTGGTGCCGGAGGTGTGCAGCACGAGCGCGATGTCGTCGGCCTCAGAACGGCCGGGCTTCATGCTGTCGTTGGCGGGTGCGGCTTCGGTCATCGTGAGCGTGTAGCGACCCGCCGGCGCACCCTCAGGCACGGCGAGTTCGGCGATCCCCATGCCGAGGTCGCGCGCGACCGACACCGCGTCCGACGTGCTGCCTTCCTCGACCACGAGCAGGCGTACGCCGAGGTCGTCAAGATAGAAGCTGAACTCCCCGGCGCGATAGGCCGGATTGAGCGGGGCGGTCGTGGCGCCTGCCGCGATGGTCACGAAGGCCGAGGCCATCTCCGGTCCGTTGGGCAGCACGATGGCGACCCGGTCGCCGCGCCCGATACCGTTGATGTTGAGGAACGCGACGGTCTCGTCGATCTGCGTGGCGAGACCGGCATAGGTCAGGGCGTCGCGTTCGGGCGCACCGATAGCCGGTGCGTCGTCTTGGGCACCGGCGAGCAGCGCGTCGATCGTGGATACCGTCACGGAAGCCTCCTGGAGAACACTCCTTATCTAGGACGGCGCCACCACGCGAGCAACGTCAGGAGGTGGCGATGCGGGCCCGTCGTTTCTGTCGGGTCGCCTTGATGCGCGGCTTCAGGACCTTGTCGTGGAAACGGTCGCAGCCGATGCAGAGGTTCTGATAGGCCTCGCCTTTCGTCGTCGTGATCTTCGTTTCCTTCAGGAAGCGGTTGCGATCCCAGCCGTCGGCAAGGCCCATCTCGCCGGGACGGTCCCGGTTGAGCGCCTCTTGGACGGGATCGCCACGCAGGCTGCCGACGGCGTGTTCGAAGCGCATCGAAGCCGGCAGATTGTCGATGATGCGGGAAACGTTTGTGCGCAACTGGGCAACGACTTCGTCGAGCTCGTCGCAAGCGTGGGGGCGGAAACGGTCGTCGTAACAGTGGCGTCAGCGCCGGTGGCAGAGCCAACTCAAGACGAAGTAGATCGGTTCCGTGGCCACCCCAGCCGGAAACGGGGAGCGTCGTTTGACACTCCCCGCCTGGGTGGTGGTCTCCGAGGACGGCCCGCAACGGCCCGGACGATCACGCCTCCGCCAGCTTTCCGCCGATCACCTGCGTGATGCGCGTCCGGTTGAGAACTAGGGTGCCGCCGCCGATCTCCGCGAAGGTGACGGAATAGGCCATGAAACCCGGCAGACCGAGGGGCTCGAAGAACATGGCGGTGCCGGGAAGGGTGAAGACGACGACCTTCAGAAGGCCGTGGGCGAGGAACATGACGCCCAGCGAGACGCGCAAGCCGAGGGTTCACCAGGGGCAAGACGTTGGTCGATCACCGGAAGAAATTCGTGTGTGTGGTGCCTGACGATGATCCGGGATTGCGAAAGTGCAGTCACGACGACTGATCTGGCAAACACGGATTGCAGAACGGCTGGACGCTGCGGGCAAGGCGTTCGGCGTCGATCGCAGCACCGTGTTCCGCAGGCTCAAGGCCTGCGCGCGCCGGTCAGGGCTTTGCGGCGCTACCGTGTTTTCTGGCCGAGGCGGAGCCGATGCTGGAGCGTCTGGCTTACCTGCCGGATGACGCCAACTCCGCCTTTTGTCTGCTGACCCACGAGGAACTCCGGCACACCGTGCGTGTGCACGCTTTCATGGACTTTGTCGCTCCGCATCTGGCCGCGCGCGGCGACCTCTTTGACCCGCGCTGAGGCGATCCCATATTGACGGAAGCCGATTGTGCCGTGATGGTGTGCGCCCTTTCGAACGACCCCCGAAAATGCGGATACGACATGAGCTGGACCGACGAGAAGATCAAGCACCTGAAGAAACTCTGGAATCAGGGTCTCAGCACGGCGGAGATCGGCCGTGAGCTCGGCGTCTCGAAGAACGCGGTGGTCGGCAAGTCGTACCGCTTGGGCCTGAAGCCCCGGCCTTCGCCGATCTCGGGCAAGGTGACGAAGAAGGCACCCAAGCCGAAACCCAGACCGAAGGTGAAGGAATCGAGCCGGATTACAGACGTCATCATGCTCGGTCCGAACATGTGCCGCTGGCCGTTCCATGATCCCGGCGACGCCAACTTCCATTTCTGCGGCAAGGAAGTGGTGCCGGGTAAGCCGTACTGCGTCGAGCACTGCGCCATCGCCTATGTGCAGAAGTCAGGCTCGCGTGATCGCGACCGGGAACGCGCTTCGTAAATCCCGGTCTCAACACTGGTCTCCTCTGACCTCATGGTCGGGGGCGACGGGTGCTGAAGGCTCTTTCCAATTCGTCCGACAACATGCGGGCCGTCGCCTGGCTGATGGCATCCAGCGTGCTGTTTGTCGGCCTCGATCTGATCGGCAAGCAGCTCGTCGCCGAGGAAGTCATGAGTCCCGTCCAGTTGCTCCGGATCCGGGCGATCGTCAGCGTGACGCTTCTGCCCATCCTGCTGCGGCGGTCACCGATCGCGATCGCACGGCCGAAACACCCCCGGAAGCAGATCGCCCGGTCGATCCTGATTGCCATCGCGAGCATGGCGTTCTTCACGTCGATCACCGTCGTGCCGCTGGTCGATGCACTCTCGGCCGCCGTCTACGTCGTGCTGACCCGCATGATCGGCAAGGGCGACAGCGCCTGGACCAGCCTGTTCTACTCCGTGGCGGCTCTACTCCGTGGCGGCGAGCGCGCTGCTCTTCACCATCGCGATCCCGTTCGTCTGGGTGACGCCGACCGCCGGTCAATGGCTCCTGCTCGCCGGCATCTCGGGCTTCGGCATCATCGCGCACTTCTGCCACATCCGTGCCTATTCGGAGGGCGAGTCCTCGCTGCTCGCGCCGCTCTCATACATCCATATCGCGATGACGACGGTGGCCGCGTTCCTCGTCTTCGGAGCCTTCCCCGATGCCTGGGCGGCCGGCGGCATGGCGCTGATCGTGGGTGCAGGCCTCTACATCCTGCACCGCGAGACCGTGCGGCGCGGTCGGCCACGACCGATCATCAGGCACGGCACCGTTCCCGGTGCCTATCCCCGGCTCGACGAGAAGCCGAAAGACAAGTTCAGTAGCTGATCGACGTGATCTCGAGTTCGCGTTCGCCCCTGGGCGTCTTGAATGCGACGTCGTCGCCCAGTTCCTTGCCCATCAGCGCGCGCGCAATCGGGCTCTTGATCGAGATGCGGCTGGCATCGAGATCGGCCTCGTACTCGCCGACGATCTGGTAGGACGCTTCCTTCTCGGTGTCGAGATCGACCACCGTCACATGGGCCCCAAAGGCGATTTTGTCGCCGGGATTGCGCTTGGGATCGATCACCTGGGACTCGCCCAGGATGCCCTCAAGCTGCCGGATGCGCGCCTCGGTCAGACCCTGCTTGTCCTTGGCGGCGTGATACTCGGCATTCTCCTTCAGGTCGCCGTGCTCACGCGCTTCCTCGATGGCACGCGAGATGGCGTGGCGATCCTCGTTCTTGAGTTTCTTCAGTTCTGCGGACAGGCGCTCGAAGCCGTCCGGTGTGATCGGCGAACTCACGGTCTTCTGTCTCCCGGAAATCCGTCTTGCGACAGTGTTGTCACTGCCGTCATCGCACCGATACGGTACCGTCGTCAACGACGGACGAAGCGCCCGACAAGCTCAAGATGATGCGACCAGAGGAACTGGTCGAAGGTGCCGCCGCGACCCCGGTGGGGCATGACGTCCACGACTATTGACGTCGAGCCCGCGCCGCGCCAGCGCCTCGATCAGCAGACCCTGTTTCCATGTGCCATAGAGGTCCGGGCTTGCGTGCTGCAGGGCGCATCCGCCGCATCAATCTGCATGACGGCAGGGCGGATCATCGCGCTGCGGTGATGTTTCGAGGAGGTCCAGCACCCGCGCCGTGATGCCGTCATCACGCAACGCGCCTGTCTCGACCGTGACACGCTCGCCGGGCAGTGCGCCGGCGACAAGGACAGGGTGCCCGTTGTGACCGGCGATACCGTCTCCGCGTGCGCCCAAGCGGTCGATCGTCAGGTCCAGCCGTTGTTTGCGGGGCTTGTGCGCCATCGCGTCAGGCCGCGTCGAGGACGTTGAGACAGGTGCGGGCGACTTCGCGATCGCGGCCGTTGCGGGTCAGCACGGCATAGAGCGCGCGATCGGTCGAGATGGCTCGGTCGAGCGCCGGAACCAGCGTTCCGGCCTCGAGGTGGCGTTCGATCATGCCGTGCCAGCCGAGCGCGAGGCCCCGCCCGGCGGCGGCCGCCTCGAGCAGATAGACATAGTTGCCGAAGCCGGTGTAGCGCGGCGTGAAAGCGGGCGTGCCGATCCGGCCGAACCACTCGTCCCAGGTAATCCAGCCCTCGTTGGGGCGCGTGTTCTCCAGGAACGGCAAGTCGAACCAGCCCGACACACCGCGTGCGAGGGCCTCGTGGTTCTCTTCGGCGAAGCCGGGGGAGCAGATCGGCGTCACGGCTTCGGGCAGGGCGACGACGTGTTCGTCGGGTGCCGCGCCCAGCACCTTATAGGCGAAGATCAGGTCGATCGACGGCACCATGAGCGCCTCAAGCACATCGTACTCGATGGTCATGATCCGTATGCGGGTCTCCTCGCCGACGGCCTGCTGCAACGCCTCGAAGCGCGGCAGCAGATAGAGGTGCGAGATCTCGTGCGTGCAGGCCAGCGTGAGCTGGTTGTCACCGGTGGCATGGGCAATCGCCATGGCGGCCGACTGCACGGCCTCCAGGCCGGAGAGCACCGCGCGATAGAAGCGGTCGCCGTCGGCGGTCAGTTCGAGCGATCGTCCGCTGCGGGCGAAGAGTCTGGTCCTGAGGCGGGACTCCAGCGTGGCGATGTGCCTGCTGATGGCCGATTGCGATGTGTTGAGCTCCGCCGCGGCCCGGCTGAAGTTGTTGAGTCGCGCCGAGCTTTCAAAGGCAAGGAGCGCGCTGGTCGAGGGAATCCATCGGCGTTCAATCATATCAGTTTTGATATCAATAGCTTGTCAAGAAGGCAATCAACAGAGATCCCGGTCTGAGGTATAGTCCCGATCATTGCACGATTTGACCCGAGGCCGCAGAAGGAGAAACGAAATGGTGCGACTGGTCGAGTTCGACGCCCATGTGGAGGCGCTCACAAGGTTTGTCGAGGACACGCCACGCGAGGAGATCATCGGTGCCACGGTCGACCGCCTGCGCGGTGGGGCCGATCCGCTCGATCTCGTGCGGGCTGCGGCGCTGGGCGTGTCGCGCTCGTCGGAACTGCCGTCCGACCATCACGGTGGCCCCATCCATCCGATCGCGGGTATTCACGCTGTCGTCGGCCTCACGAAACGCCTGGAGGGCGAGAGCGCCAACCTGCCCGCGCTGCAGTGCATCGCGCTCGCCAACAAACATGTCAATCTGCCGTCGATGGGCCCGGCTGCGATGGTCGCCTTCGACAACCTGAAGCGTGACGTCGAGACCGGGAAGGTGCTGACCCGTCTCGAGAAGGCGATGTTGGATCGCGAGCCGCGGCTTGCCGAACGCGCTGTGACGCTGTGCTGCGAGAAGGCGACGCCCGGTCAGATACTCAACAGCCTGCTGACAACGTCCCTGCGCCGTAACAATCTCGATGACCACTACTTCCTCTATCCGCTCTATGCCATGCGCGCGCTCGATGCGATCGGCTGGGAATGGGCACCGATCATCCTGCGACCCGTGGTGCGCTATCTCTCGCGGCATCATTCGTTCGATGCCTTCGGCGAGTTCAATGCCGACACGATCCGGGACGGCATCACCTACTTCAACCGCTTCACCGAGCACGAGGCGATGGTCGCCGACTACAACCTCACCGAGGAGCGCGTTCCGCAGGCGAGTGGTCCGCACGAGGCCGATGCGATCGCCGCGCTGGCCGATGAGGTGGGCGCCGTCACCACCATTTCCGCGCTGCCGGAGATTGTGGCGCGGGCGATGAACACGGGGCTGTCGCTCGAAGGCACCTGCGAGGCTCTCTCGGTCGGCGGTGCGCGCTTCTTCTTGCGGTCGCACAGCAGCAACCCGTTTGATGTGCATGTCCACACCGGCATCGCGGCGCGGCGTTACCTGATCGGCTTCCCCGAGGTCGATTTCCGCAAGAAGGTCCTGGCGCTGATCGGCTGGGCCTGGAGCTACGAGATCCGTTATCTCGACGCCACGCTGACCAAGGACTGGGAGAACGTGGGGGATGTGTCGGACGCGCCCGCGGCCCAGGCCATCCTGGACGAGATCGAGAGCCGCATCCTCGGGATCGACGGTTACGACTTCAACAATCTGCCGACGGTCATCAACGAACTGGTCGAACCCGATGAGGTGCGCAACGTCGTTGCACTGGCCGAGACCTACATGAAGGCGGGCCATCCGGCAGACGACCTGTTTGCGCTGACCGCGCGGCTGGTCTGTCGCGAGGATGTGAGCGAGATGCACGCCTACAAGCTGCAGCAGGCGGCCTACGAGGAATATCACGCCTGTGCCGAAGACCTGCGTTGGGTCCACGCGGTGTCGGCTGTCAAGCAGGTCGCGGTCGTCGTCTCGATGACGCCGCATCGGGTCTTTCCTCAGATCGCCGAAACGCTGGCGGCCTGATCGCGCGGCACGGACGGCTCGACACGAGCCGTCCGCGCTTCCATATCGTTCTCAACGGTTTTCCGGTCCGTGCCATGGCGCTTCGGTGCGGTGGTGTGGTAAGGAGCGCGGCCTCAGCCGAGGCCAGACAACATCCCGATTGGAGCGAAGGCGATGAGCGGTGCGACGCTGTCTCTGAAGGTCAACAAGATCGTCCAGCAGGCCGAGGATATCCGGTCCTATGAACTGGTCGATCCGGACGGCAAGCTGCTGCCGATGTTCACGGCCGGTGCCCATCTCGACATCGAGCTGGGCAACGGGTTGGCCCGCCAGTATTCGATCTCGAGCGATCCGCGCGACGTCGACCGCTATGTGGTTGCCGTGCTGCGCGAACCCGGGAGCCGCGGCGGTTCGGTCTACATGCACGACAACGTCAACGAAGGCGACGTTCTGACCATCCATCCGCCGCGCAACAACTTCCCGCTCGACGAGCGCGCCAAGCATCATATCCTGCTTGCCGGCGGCATCGGCGTGACGCCGATGATGGCCATGGCGCGTGACCTCGCCAGCCGCGAGGCGAGCTTCGAATTGCATTACTGCACCCGGTCACCGGCCAAGACCGCCTTCAAGGACGAGATCGCGGGCTCCGAATTCGCCGACAGGGTTCACCACCATCACGACAACGGCAATCCGGCCGACGGCCTGGATATCATCGCTCTGCTCAGGGACCGACAAGAGGGTGCGCACGTCTACTACTGCGGCCCGGCGGGCTTCATGCATGCCTGCGAGGCCGCCACCTCGCACTGGCCCTCGGGCACCGTGCATTACGAGTTCTTCTCGGTCGACGAATCGGTCGACCATGGCGAGAGCGACGCCTTCCAGATCAGGATCAACAGCACTGGCGAGGTGCTTGACGTACCAGCCGACAAGTCGATCGTCGACGTGCTGCGGGGGCACGGTATCGAGGTCGAGACGATGTGCGAGGAAGGCATCTGCGGCACCTGCGCCACGGTGCTGATCGACGGCGATCCCGACCACCGCGACTTCGTCCTCGACGACGAGGAGAAGGCCCGCGGTGAGTTCATCATGGTCTGCTGCAGCCGCAGCAAGTCCCCGCTGCTGACGCTGGATCTCTGAGGTCCGACAACTCTCTCGCCTGTCATTCCGGTCGCAGCGACGCAGGAGAGCGGGCTCTTCGTTGCGGGCGTGCCCGCGTTGTTGGTCAGGTGGTCGAGCCCGCCGAGACCCGCGATGGCCTGGCAGGTCGTTCATCGCGGCCCTGGCGTTGTTGCGCGCAAAGGCCTCTGCGGTGGCGAGCCCGATGCCGGATGCGCGGCCTGTGACCAGGCTGCGCTTGCTGGCGAGATCGACGCTGATCATTGCGTGCCCCGGAGCCCCAGGATCGCGCGCGCCTCGTCGGGCTTTGCCACGTTGCAGCCCAGCATCATGATAATGTCGGCGGCCTTTTCGACGAGCTGGGCGTTGGTCGCGAGCACACCCTTCTGGAGATAGAGGTTGTCCTCCAGGCCGACGCGGATATGGCCGCCTTGGTTCACGATCTCTGCGGCGATTGGCATCTGCTGGCGCGAGATACCGAATCCGGCCCAGAGCGCGTTCTCGGGCAGCATGGACTTCATGTAGGCCACGGTCTCCGGCGTCGCTGGCGCACCCCAGGGTATGCCGAGGCAGAGCTGGAACATGGGCGGCGGCTCGATCAGGCCGTCGTCGACCATCTTGCGTGCGAGCCGGAGGTGGCCGGCGTCGAAGACCTCGAGCTCGGGCTTGATGCCGGCCGCACGGATGCGCTCGGCCATGACCGCGAGGTGCTGGGGCACGTTGACGAAGGCGCGCTCGCCGAAGTTGAGGGTGGCGACATCGAGACTGCAGACCTCGGGCAGCAGATCCTCAACATGGGCCGTGCGTTCCTCCGGCTTGCGGAAGGTGCCGGGGTTCTTGTTGAACGCCGGGTTGTCGTCCGACGGGATGAAACTCGCGCCGGGACCGGTGGTCAGGTTGATGACGATGTTGCTGTCGGACTCGCGGATGCGCCTGGTGACCTCGGCATAGAGATCCTGGCGCATTGAGGGCGCTCCGGTCTCGGGATCGCGCACGTGGATGTGGCAGATCGAGGCGCCGGCCTTGCCGGCATCGATCGCCGAATTGGCGATCTGTTCGGGCGTCACGGGCACCTTGTCGCTCCTGCCCACGGTGTCGCCGCCGCCGGTGACGGCGCACGTGATGATGACGGATCGCGACATGGAGACCCCCGGCTTCAACTGCGTTCAACACAACCGATCCTAAGGAAGAATGCGATCTGGTACAGCCCTCGGGCGGCTCCTATTGTTCGGCCATGGGAACGAAGCGTAACACTGGCGACCTGGATTTCGGCCGCGGCTCGGCACGCAGCCTGTTGGTGCCGGACTGGCCGCCGCAGACTGCGGCCGAGGCGCTGTTGCTGGTGCTCTGCGCGGTCGCCCTGCGGCTTCTGCTCGACCTCTGGCTGCCGGTCGAACAGGCGATCCCACTGTTCAACGAGCCGGCCGACCAGGCACGTGTGCTGCTGGGCGAGGCCCTGCGCTTTATCGTCGTGGCACTCATGTTCGGTCTGGCGGCACGTCTGATTCTGCAAATCGGCCCGACGGCTGCCCTTGGTACGGGTGCCGGTGTGCTTCTGGCGTTCGCGACGGAACCGCTTCTGGGGCGATTCGATCCCGGTCTCGGCTTCAACGAGCTGATCGCGGCACAGGCGCTCGCAGCGGCACTCTTCGCGCTTGTCATCGGGGCGCTGCTGAGCCGTCGGCTTGCGCCGTCGCTGGGCTTCGCGATCGTCGTCGGCCTGATCACGGTTGGCTCCATGACCTACATGCAGCGCCATGCCTGGATCCTCGATGCAGTCGGGATGGCGGTGAAGGGCGCGCTCATCGCCGACCGCGACGAGGCGCGCCGGACTTTTCTGCTGCACCTCCCGCCCCTCGTCGTGATCTGCATACTCTGGCTGCTGCTGGGCGGTAGCGAGGCGCGGAAGCTCTGGTACACGGTGAAGCGGGAGTGGCCGTGGCCCATCTTCGGCTTCATCGCGCTTGTGATCGCCGGCGGATGGATGGCCGCGGCGCGGGCCGAGAGCCTGTCGCTTGGAGCGTGGCTGCCCTCGCTCTTCCTGCCACCTGCGATCTATGGTCTTTTTGCGGTGATCCTGTCGCTCGCATTGGTGATCGCTGTGGCCGCCGCGATCCAGGGACGGCTCAGACAGCGAGCTCACATCGTCGCGCGCGGCCACCTGTTCGCCATGACACTGATCGCCGTGGTTCTGGCGCTGGCGATCTCACCGGATGTGCTGATTGCCATTGCCTGTTTCGCGGCGACACTTCTGGTCCTGATCTGGCCCATGGGGCAGTCCCGACCGCCCATGATGCTCGAACTGGTGGCCGGTGGCGCCCTGACGGCAACCGCCTTCTGCGCCGGTGCGCTCGCTCTGCCGGAGTTCGAGATCGACCGGTTCGCGGACATGGCGATGCTGATCGCCACGGTGGCCGCGGCCGGCGTGGCTCTGGCAGGGCTCGCGCGTGTGGTCGACGAGGTGGCAGGCAACCGTCCGGCCTCGTCCCGGAGACCCCGAATCATTGCCGCCATGTGGTGCCTCGATCTGGGCGCTGCGATCGTCGGGGCCACGCTGCTGATGGGTCTGGCGAGCCCGCTGCTGTGGACCGTGATTGCCGCAGGCGGTATCGGCTTCTTCGCCCTTCTGATGCTCGACCGCGGTTTCAAGCGCGGACCGCAGTTCTTCATTCTGTTGCTCGCGTGGTCGGCCGCAAGTGTTCTCATGGCGGCGGGCCTTCTGCTCGGACGCTACTGACAAACGGGAGATCCGACATGGATGTCGTCTACAGCCCCGATCATGCCCTGCATGACCCCCAGAGTTTCCTCGTCAGGGGGCTGATCCAGCCTGCGGCCGAGGTCCCGGAACGCGCACAAATGCTGCACGACGCGATCGTCGAAGAGCATCGCATCCTGCCGCCGCAGCCGCATGCCGATTCTGCGATCGCGAGGATCCACACGCCCGACTATCTGGCCTTCCTGCGGTCCGCTCATGCCCGCTGGTCCGAACTGCCGAATGCCGGGCCCGAGGTGATCCCGAATGTCTATCCGGCACGAACCGCATCACCCGCGAGGCCCGACAACGTGGTCGGGCAGGCCGGCTTTCACATGGGCGACGGCGCCTGCCCGATCGGTCCGACAACCTGGGAGGCAGCCCGGCTGGCGGCGGACATCGCGTTGACAACGGCCGATCTCGTGCGTGACGGCGCAACGCACGCCTATGCCCTCTGCCGTCCGCCCGGGCATCACGCCTTTCGCGATATGGCTTCGGGGTTCTGCTACCTCAACAACATCGCCATTGCCGCAGAACACCTGCGGCCGACATTCGGGCGGTCTGCGATCTTCGATTTCGATGTGCATCACGGCAACGGTACCCAGAGCGTGTTCTGGGAGCGCGACGACGTGCTGTTCGTGTCGCTTCACGCCGACACGACCAGCTTCCATCCGTACTTCTGGGGACATCGCCACGAGTGTGGCGTCGGTGCAGGGACAGGCTTCAACTGCAACATCCCGCTGCCGGGCGGCACCGACGACGACGTGTTCCTTGAAGCTGTCGACGCGGGCCTCGACAGGGTTGCGTCCTATGCGCCGGGGGTGCTGCTGGTTTCGGCGGGGTTCGATGCCCAGGAAAATGACCCCTTGGGAATCCTCAACATCACAACCGATGGGTTCCGGCGGGTCGGCGAGCAGCTCGGTCTCTTCGCCCGCCTGCATCAGCTGCCGGCCGTGCTTGTGCAGGAAGGCGGTTACCTGTGCGACGAGCTGGGCCTCAACCTCGCGGCCTTCCTGGCCGGATTCGAGACCACAAGGGGCTGAATCACAAACGGCGGGGCATCGCTGGCCCGCCGTCCGGAAACGGCGATCGTCAGGCGTTCAGCCCAGCTTGAGGCTCCCGAAACGCTTGTTGAAACGGGCCACTTGGCCGCCGGTGTCGATCAGGCGCTGATTGCCGCCTGTCCAGGCGGGGTGCGATTTGGGGTCGATCTCAAGCGTCATGGTGTCACCCTCCTTGCCCCAGGTGGAGCGGGTGGTGAACTCGGTGCCGTCGGTCATGACGACCTTGATCTCGTGATAATCGGGATGGATGTCGCTTTTCATGGCACCACTCGCAATTTGCGCCGCGCCTTATAGGGGAGCGGTAGCAACGCCGCAAGCGCGGAATCGCCGCCCCGCCACTCTCGCTTGTTGGCCCCGGGGGGCGCTGATATAGGGGCGACGTGTTCAAGCCCCGACGCCAGCAGCCTGGGAACGGCTCCGAGAACGGCAACGGCGAACGGCCGCGAAGCCGCGATTTCGGCCATCTCCGGCGCCTGGCACCCTATCTGCTGCCCTACAGGAAGCAGATCGCCGGTGCACTCGCCGCGCTGCTCCTGGCGGCGATCACGGTGCTCGGTCTGGGCGCCGGTCTGCGGGTGCTGGTCGACGACGGCCTTGCGCGCGGCAACGACGATCTGCTCGACAGCGCGCTCTTCGCCCTGATCGCCATCGTCATCATGCTCGCGGGCGCGAGCTTTGCCCGGTTCTATCTGGTTTCCTGGATCGGCGAACGGGTCGTGGCCGACCTGCGGCGCGACGTCTATGACCGCGTCATCACGCTGCCGCCGTCCTGCTTCGAGGTCACGCGCACCGGCGAGGTGTTGTCGCGCCTGACGACCGATACCGCGGTGCTGCAGACCGTGATCGGTTCCAGCCTCTCGATGGCGTTACGCAACATTCTTCTGCTGATCGGCGGCATGATCATGCTGGCCGTCACCAGCTTCAAGATGACGGTGGTGGTCATCCTGCTGGTGCCCGTGGTTCTGATGCCGATCCTTGTGTTCGGACGCATGGTGCGGACCCTTTCGCGTCTTTCGCAGGATCGGATCGCCGATATCGGCCATCGGGTCGATGAGACGCTCAACGCCATCCCGACGGTCCAGGCTTTTGCCCGCGAGGACTTCGAGGGCGCGCGGTTTGGCAACGCGGTCGAAGAGGCGTTCGGCACGGCGACACGGCGCATCCGCGCCCGCGCTTTCCTCACGGCCACGGTCATCCTCCTGGTCTTCGGCGGCATCGGCGGTGTGCTCTGGATGGGCGGTCATGACGTCGTCTCCGGCGACATCAGCGGCGGCGACCTGGCAGCCTTCGTCTTCTACGCGGTGTTGGTGGCCGCCTCTGTCGGGGCGCTGAGCGAGGTCTACGGCGACCTGCAACGGGCCGCCGGGGCAGCGGAGCGACTCAGCGAGCTACTCGCGGTCGAACCGTCGATTGCCTCGCCGGCCTTGCCCGAATGCCTGCCGCAGCCGTCCCCCGGCACGATCGCGGTCAGCGACGTCACGTTCCGCTATCCGGCGCGCCCCGATGAGGCGGTGCTGCAGAACGTGACGTTCGACGTGGCGGGCGGCGAAACCGTGGCGCTGGTCGGTCCGTCCGGTGCGGGAAAGAGCACATTGTTCCAGCTCCTGTTGCGCTTCCACGACCCCGGTGCCGGAAGCGTGGCGGTCGATGGCGTCGATGTGCGCCGCGCGCCGCTCGATCTGTTGCGGGAGCGGCTTGCGCTGGTGCCGCAGGAGCCGGTCATCTTCGGGGCCACAATTGCCGAAAACATTCTCTACGGCCGACCCGATGCGAGCGATGCGGACGTGCGCAGGGCCGCGGATGCCGCCTTCGCCACCGGGTTCGTCGAACGTTTGCCCGAAGATTTCCACACCTTTGTCGGCGAACGCGGCGTGCGGCTCTCGGCCGGTCAGCGCCAGCGACTGGCGATCGCGCGGGCGGTTCTCAAGGATGCCCCGATCCTGCTGCTCGACGAGGCCACCAGCGCACTCGATGCCGAGAGCGAGCAGATGGTCCAGCAGGCCCTGGAACGGTTGATGGAAGGCCGCACCACGCTGGTCATCGCGCACCGCCTGGCGACCATTCTCAAGGCCGACCGCATTCTTGTGCTTGAGAACGGGCAGATCGTGGAGGCCGGGCGGCACGAGCAGCTTGTCGCTGCAGGGGGCCTTTATGCGCGCCTTGCGGAACTCCAGTTCGACATCGGCAACGGCGGTGCCGGAGGAGGACTCCGAAGGGGTGTTTCGATGTGAAAGTTTTTGCGCAAAAATAACCGGATCGGGCGGGACGACGCTGGACTTGACTGGACGTGGATTGTTTCGACACGGCGTCGGGATCGGGGTGTTGTTGTGGCGGTGCCGCATGGAAGAACGCGAAGCCGCGGCCTGTGCAGCAAGACCGACAGGACGTGTGCCGCCGTCGTTTCGCGCCCCGACGCCCGACGGTCAGTCGAGACGCGCTTCGTTCAGCTTCCGGAACACGTCATGATTGCGCACCGCTTCGTTGTTTTCGGCAAGATCGGCGGCGAGCTTGCCGTCTTCGGTCCGCGCGCCGATGTCGGCCCCTGCGTCGATCAGGGCCTGCACGCTCTCCGCTGTGCCGCGACGCGCCGCCTCGTGCAGCGGTGTCCTTCCGTCTTCGTCCCGCGCCTTGATGTCGGCCCCTGCGTCGATCAGGGCTTGCACGTTCTCCGGTTTGCCGGCAAACGCCGCCTCGTGCAGCGGTGTCTCTCCGCATTTGTTCCGCGCCCCGATGTTGGCCCCTGCGTCGATCAGGGCCTGCACGCTCTCCGCTGCGCCGTAACGCGCCGCCAAGAGCAGCGGTGTCGATCCGACTTTGGTCCGCGCCGCGATATCGGCCCCTGCGTCGATCAGGGCCTGCACGCTCTCCGCCGTGCCGTAACGCGCCGCCAAGAGCAGCGGCGTCCATTCGTCTTCGGTCCGCGCTTCGATATTGGCCCCTGCGTCGATCAGGGCCTGCACGCTCTCCGCTGCGCCGTAATGCGACGCCAAGAGCAGCGGTGTCGATCCGACTTTGGTCCGCGCTTCGATGTTGGCCCCTGCGTCGATCAGGGCCTGCACGCTCTCCGCCGTGCCGTAACGCGCCGCCAAGAGCAGCGGTGTCCATTCGTCTTCGGTCCGCGCTTCGATGTTGGCCCCTGCGTCGATCAGGGCCTGCACGCTCTCCGCTGTGCCGTAACGCGCCGCCCCGTGCAGCGGTGTCCATTCGTGTATGTTCCGCGCCTTGATGTTGGCCCCTGCGTCGATCAGGGCCTGCACGCTCTCCGCTGTGCCGTAACGCGCCGCCCCGTGCAGCGGTGTCCATTCGTGTACGTTCTGCGCCTCGATG
>JACONG010000015.1:39632-57808 GCA_014323865.1 Rhodospirillales bacterium
GCCTTGATCTCAGCCCCTGCGTCGATCAGGGCCTGCACGGTCTCCGCTGTGCCGCCAATCGCCGCCCAGTGCAGCGGTGTCGATCCGCCTTTGGCCCGCGCCTTGATGTCGGCCCCTGCGTCGATCAGGGCCTGCACGGTCTCCGCTGTGCTGCCAATCGCCGCCAGGTAAAGCGGTGTCGATCCGCCTTTGGTCCGCGCCTCAATCTCAGCCCCGGCGTCGATCAGAGCCTTCACGGTCTCCGCTGTGCCGAGACCCGCCGCCCGGTGCAGCGGTGTCATTCTGTCTTTGTCCTGCGCCTTGATCTCAGCCCCTGCGTCGATCAGGGCCTGCACGGTCTCCGCTGTGCCGCCAATCGCCGCCCAGTGCAGCGGTGTCGATCCGCCTTTGGCCCGCGCCTTGATGTCGGCCCCTGCGTCGATCAGGGCCTGCACGATCTCCGCTGTGCCGAGACCCGCCGCCCGGTGCAGCGGTGTCATTCTGTCTTTGTCCTGCGCCTTGATCTCAGCCCCTGCGTCGATCAGGGTCTGCACGCTCTCCGCTGTGCCGTAACGCGCCGCCACGTACAGCGGTGTCCATTCGTATCCGTCCCGCGCCGCGATATCGGCCCCTGCGTCGATCAGGGCCTCCATGGTCTCCGCTGTGCCACCACGCGCCGCCTCGTGCAGCGGTGTCGATCCGACGCCTTTGGTCCGTGCCTCGAATTTCCGCGTGTCCATAGCGTTTTCTCCCCTGGAAGAATGGCTATCGTTTCATGTTTTCCGATAGCGCATCGTGTGACGTCGCGCCACGCATTCCTGTGTCCGGTCCGCCGCGCTCGATGGACCGGACGTGGCGGCACGGGAAGTCCACCCTGGCGAAAACGTGGTTGTGTCGGACGTCGCCCGCTGGCACCGGAACGGAATGCCGGACCCGTCGGTCCCCCCTTATCGAATCGACGCCCGCCGGTCAGTCGAGACGCGCTTCTTTCAGTGTCCGGAACACGTCATGATTGCGCACCGCTTCGTTGTTTTCGGCAAGATCGGCAGCGAGCCTGCCGTCTTCGGTCCGCGCCCCGATGTCGGCCCCTGCATCGATCAGGGCCTGCACGGTCTCCGCTGTGCCTAAAGTCGCCGCCCAGTGCAGCGATGTCTCTCCGAGTTCGGTGCGCGCTTCGATGTCGGCCCCGGCGGCGATCAGGGCCTCCACGAGCTCCGCTGTACCGCCATGCGCCGCCCCGTGCAGAGGTGTGTAACCATTTTCGGCGCGCGCTTCAATGTCGGCCCCTGCGTCGATCAGGGCCTCAACGGTCTCCGCCCTGCCGCCAACCGCCGCGTAGTGCAGCGGTGTCAATCCGTTTTCGGCCCGCACGCCGATGTCTGCCCCTGCGTCGATCAGGGCCTCCACGCTCGCCGCTGTGCCTTCACGCGCCGCCCAGTGCAGCGGTGTCCATCCGTATTCGTCCTGCGCCCCGATATCGGCCCCGGCGGCGATGCAGCGTTCCACGGCCAGCAGGTCCGCGCCGGCCCAGAACGCCTCTTCCGTCCAGTTGCATCCGCAACGTTGTCGGCGCCAAGCCCAGACAAAACCAGCGCCCACCGCCAAAACTAAAACCATCAATACGAGGTCGAAAAAACTTGTCCTGGACGAACTCGTCCCAGACGCCTTTTCGAGTGTCTCGAACACGGCATGATTGCGCACCGCTTCGTTGTCTTCGGCAAGATCAGCGGCGGACCTGCCGTCTTCGTCCCGCGCCCCGATATCGGCCCCGGCGGCGATCAGGGCCTCCACGCTCTCCGCTGCGCCGCAACACACCGCCAGGTGCAGCGGTGTCCATCCGTGTTCGGTCCGCGCCTCGATGTCGGCCCCGGCGGCGATCAGGGCTTCCACGGTCTCCGCTGTGCCGACAGCCGTCGCCAAGTGCAGCGGTGTCCCTCCGTTTCCGCTCCGCGCATGAATGTCGGCCCCGGCGGCGATCAGGGCCTGCACGGTCTCCACTGTGCCGAAACCCGCCGCCCGGTGCAGCGGTGTCAATCCGAATTCGTTGTCCTGCGCGCCGATGTTGGCCCCGGCGGCGATGCAGCGTTCCACGGTCGGCAGGTCCGCGCCGCCCCAGAACGCCGGTTCCGTCCAGTTGCATCCGACGACCTGCGCCCCAGCCTGACCGGTCAGCATCAGCGTTGCCAGGATTGCGCCCGCAATTCCGTGGCGGGTCCTGCCACGCACATCCCGTGTTCCGGTGCCGGTCATTCTCTCGTCTCCTCATGTCGATCCGAAGGGTTCGGTGGGCTGACGTTCCCGCGCACTTGAACAGCCCGAACGTCAGAACCCAGTTTCGACAGTCAGGCGCTACCGCTGCAATGTAGGGGACGGGGGATGCAGCGGGCAAGCGCTGCGCCCGATGTGCGCCAGAGGGGCGGCAGAGTTCTCACGGCCCATGGGCGGTGCGCAACCGGTGGCGCGCCCGCCATCGTCGGTTCGTCGTGGTGTGCGCCCGGCTTGGTCGCCAACAGCGACGGGCACAAGGGTCGTCCCGGTGCCAGCCACCCCGGCGCCTCCGAGTTCGCCGCTTATGGCGGGCTGACCTGCCTGCTCGCGCCCGAGCTGACGCGCGACGCTGTCTTCGATTGCCTGCGCGCACGACGGCATTTCGCGACGACGGGCAGCCGGATGCATCTCGACGTCGGACTGCGATGTGAGTCCGGCATGAAGGTCTGGTCGTCCGATCCGGCGGTGGACGACGGCGCGACGGCTGCGACGGCGGAGCGTGCCGTGATGGGCGCAATCGTCGGGTGCTCTGGCGATGCGAGACTGTCGTTTTCGATCGAGGCGGCATCGCCCATCGAAAAGGTGGAGGTGCGCAACGGTCCCGAGGTCGTCGCCACGCTCCGGCCCTACGGCCCGGACGATCTCGGCAATCGTCTTCTCGTTCGCATGAGCGGCGCCGAGCGGCGGGGCAAAGGCTCCCGTTCGCGCTGGCAGGGCGAAGCCCGCGTCGATGGCGCGGCGATCACGGCGTTTCAGCCGGTCTGTGCCTGGAACCCGGAACTGCCGTGCGCTCCGGACGGCGATACCCGGATCGTCTTTGCCGCGCGGACAGCGGGCAACATGATGGGCTTCGACCTCACGCTCGATCACGCCGCCGCCGCGCGGCTGACGGTCGACACCGGCAACGGCGTTGTCGGTCTCGCCGTGGCCGATCTGGGCCTGGACGAACATGTCTCCGAGCTCGGCGGCATCGAACGACGCCTGCGGATCGTGCGTGCGCCCGACGTCAATTCCCATCTTTCCTTCCGGGGCCATGTCGCGGTGCCGCTTGAAGCCGGGCGCGACAACCCAATCTGGATCTGCGTGACCACCGAGGACGGACACCAAGCCTGGAGCAGCCCGATCCATGCCATCGACGGCTGATCGTGCGAATGTTCCCCGGGCTCCGGTGCGGACCGTTCGTCATACGGAACCACAACGTGGTTCCGTATGACGACGTGAATCCCCTCTGGCCCCAGGATATGAACGACGAGGATCGACCATGACCGAGGCGCTCGACGCCCAGGGGCCCAATCGTGAGCAGATCGCGTACTGGAACGGCGACACCGGCGACAAATGGGTCGAAGCCCAGGAACGGCTCGATCCGGTTCTGGAGATCTTCAGCGATGCCGCCATGGATGCGGTCGGCGTGGGGCCCGGCGAACGTGTCATCGACATCGGCTGCGGTTGCGGGGCGACGACGCTGTCTCTGGCCCGGCGGGTCGGTCCGATCGGCTCGGTTATGGGTGTCGACATCTCGACCCGGATGCTGCAGCGCGCGGCCGAACGTGCCGACGCAGCGGGCCTCCGGAACACCGGGTTCGTCAACGCCGATGCGTCGACCTGTCTGTTCGAAGAGGGTGCTGCCGACCTCCTGTTCTCGCGTTTCGGTGTGATGTTCTTCCCGGATCCCGCACCGGCCTTCGCGAACATGCGCAAGGGCCTGAAGCCCGGCGGCAGGCTGGGTTTTGTCTGCTGGGCGCCGCTGGCAAGGAACGAATGGGTGACGATGCCGCGCGACATCGCCCTGCGCCACGTGCCGCCGCCCGAACCGGTGGACCCGCATGCGCCGGGGCCTTTCGCCTTCGCCGACCCCGACCGGGTACGCGGTATTCTGGACGACGCCGGCTTCAGCAAGATCGAGGTCACGGCCCATGACACGACCATGCGGCAGCCGGGCACGATCGACGAGGTGACCCGTTTCGTCACGCACTTCGGGCCGGCCTCGCGTCTGCTCAACGATGTCGATGAGGCGACCCGGACGGCCGTCGAGGATGATGTGCGCGTCGCGATCGCCAGCCTGCACGACGGCAGCGGTGTCGATCTTGAGGCCGCGATGTGGATCGTGACGGCGCGGGCCTGAGGTCAGACGCCGCCGGCAAGCGCGGCGAGAGCTTCGCCGCGCAGCAGCATGGGGGTCGGCCCCGTTCCTCGTGCAGCCGGGCTTTTCGCAGACCCCGGATGCGTTGTCGCCGGATGCGTCGTCGTTGGTGCGGTCAACCTCGGGCTTGAGGCAGGCCATGCCACGCGTCCGGGCGAGGGCCGAACATCGCCTCGCGGAAACCGTCGACGGTGGTGGCAAGCCCGTCATGTGCACCGACATGGTCTTCCGGTGCCGCGACGAAACAAGGGACGGTTTCGACATCGCGGGGCCTGGCGGTCCGGACGGTCAGCGACGTCATGACGCGGGCCGCAATGATGCGGGTCTCACTGTTCGGTCAGCTTGAACTCGATACGCCGGTTGCGCCCGTTGTTCCCGGCGTCGATCGGCTGGAACTCGCCGAAGCCGGTGGCGGCAAGACGATTCCCGGGCACGCCCTGAGCGGCCAGATAGCGCACAACCGAGGTCGCGCGTGCGGTCGAGAGTTCCCAGTTGGTCGGGAACCGGGCCGTCGAGATCGGCACGCTGTCGGTATGGCCGTCGACGCGGAGGATCCAGCCGACATCGGACGGGATGTCGGCGGCGAGTTCGGCGATCAGGGCCGCGATCGTGTCGAGTTCGCGCCTGCCCTGGTCGGAGATCTCGGCGCTGCCGCTTGCGAACAGGAGCTCCGACTGAAGGACGAAGCGGTCGCCGACAATGACGACATCGTCCCGGTCGCCGAGCACCTCGAGGAGCTTTTCGAAGAACTCGCTGCGGTAGCGGGAGAGTTCCTGGACCCTGGCGGCGAGCGCGGCGTTGAGGCGCGATCCCAGATCGGCGATCTGCACCTGATCGGCCTCGGCCTGGGCTTCGGCCGCATCCAGCAGTTCGTTCAGGGCCGCGATCTGGCTGCGCAGGGCATCGAGCTGCTGGTTGAGCAGGTCGATCTGATTGAGGCGTCGGTCGGCGGAGGCCCGGGCGGCAGCTCGCTCGTCCTCGGTCATGGTGACGGCTCGGGCGAGTTCCGTGAGCCTGATGTCCCGGTCCTCGATCTCGCGCTGGGCCAGGAGCGTGCGTTCGGCTTGCGTCGAAAGCTCAGCCTCGAGTGCCATGGAGCGGTCGCGCTCGGTGGCGATCCCGGCCAGAAGACCGTCGATCTGACTCAACGCGTCCGAGGTCTCGTCGCGCGCGCTTTCGAGTTCTGCTTCGGTGCGAGCCTGTGCCTCCTCCGAGGAACGCAGCAGGATGGCCAGGCGCTCCAGTTCGTCGCGCTGCCGCAGGCGTTCGGCCTCCAGTTCATCGCGGTTTGCCATGGCCTCGGCAAGCGCGGCCTCGGTGGCCCGCGCTTCCTCGATCACCAGAATCATGCGGCCGACTTCGGCTTCCAGGTTCTCGCGAACGGCGTTCAGGGCATCAATGTCGCGCTGGAGGCTGGCGATTTCGGCAAGCTTGAGCGAGAGCGTGTCTTTGGTGACGGCGACGTCCTCGAGCGCGCGGTCGAGGTCGGCTTCCAGCAGGTCGAGCCGGGCCAGAAGGCCGTCGCGTTCGGCGCTGAGCAGGGCCAGCGCCTGCTCGGCATCGTCGCGGGTGCCGGTCGAACGCTGCAGCGCGGCTGAGAGCTGGGCGAGCTCGAGGCGCATGCCGGCGTTGGTGTCGCGTTCGAGCGCCAGCATGTCGGCCAGTTCCGCAACCCGGCTTTTGAGTTGTGCGAGTGCCTCGTCGCGGCCGGACAGGGCGATGCCCTGGAAGAACTGGGCGAGCATGAAGACGACCAGCGCAAAGATGAGCACGACGAGAAGCGTCGAGAGTGCATCGACGAAGCCCGCCCAGGTGTCGGCGCCACCCGCCGCCCGCCGGGTCCGGATCGCCATGATCTAGGTCCCGCGTCCGGGCTCGCGTGTGGCCGCGATCGTGCGCGCCAGGAGCTTGATCTCCGATCGGAGTTCGTCGGCGAGCTGACCGCGGCCGGCAACCGTCTCCTCAAGAAGGCGCGTCATGACGACATCAAGGTTGCGCAGATGGGCGCGGCTCGCCTCATCCATTCCGCCGGTTCCCTGCGTGGCAGCCAGCCGCTCGATCAGCGGCTTGAGGTCGGACTGGCCCTCGACGAGCTTGAGGAGGAGTTGCTGCTCGGCGTGCATCTGGTCGGTCAGTGTCGCCAGCCGGTCGGTCAGGGCGGCCATCTGCTGGTCGGCACCGCGCCGCATCTCCTCGTTGCGCGCGAGCGTGCGCTGCAGGCGGTCGAGGCTGTCGGCAGTCTGCTCCAGGAGCGCGCTGACATAGGCCGGGACCGACTGCTCGCCTTCGATCGAGAGGCCGCCTCCGGAATGAAGCCGCGTGACCGAAGACAGCCATTCCTCAAGCTCGTTGTAGAAACGGTTCTGCGCCTGGCTCGATTGCAGGTCGAGAAACCCGAGCACGAGCGAGCCGGCGAGGCCGAAGAGCGAGGAACTGAACGCGGTCCCCATGCCGGAGAGGGGGGCGGCAAGGCCATCCTTCAGCGTGTCGAACAGGCTGACGACATCCTGGCCCTCGCCGACGTTGAGGCCATCGAGGGTGCCGCTGACCGCGCCGATCGTCTCGATCAGGCCCCAGAAGGTGCCGAGCAGGCCGAGGAAGATGAGCAGACCGATCAGGTAGCGCGAGATGTCACGCGCCTCATCCAGACGCGAGCCGATACTGTCGAGCATCGACCGCGTCGAGAGCGCCGACAGCCGCAGCTGGTCCTGCTGCCGGCGTTCGCCGAGCATTGCGGCCATGGGTGCGAGAAGACGGGGCGGTGCCGGCACCGGAGCGCCGGGCCGTGCCGCGCGGAAGCTCTCGATCCAGGCCACCTCGCGATAGAGCAGCTGGACCTGGCGGAAGATGTAGAGGATGCCGAGAAAGAGAACGCCGAGAATCAGCCCGTTCAGGGACGGGTTGGCGCGGAACGCCTCATGCAGCGTCGCGGCGATCATGGCACCGACCGCGGCGACCGCGACCAGAAACAGCGCCATCCGGATCAGGTAGGGATGAGGCCGCGTCATGGGGACTCGCCGGTTTTGCCGATCACGCCAGGCTTACCGGTTGACCGGAATGATATCGATCCGGTCCAATGGGCCGCCCTCGGCCTTGTCGCCCAGAGCGCGCACGTCGATACGGGTCGAGCGCACGTTGTTCTCGATCAGGAAGGCGCGAACGGCCAGGGCCCGGGAGAGCGCGAGCCGGCGGGCATCGCTGGCCGATGAATTCTCGCTGGAGGCGTAGGCGCGGAGCTGGAGCCGCCGATCCCGATTGGCATCAAGCTGACCCGCGAGGCCGCGCAGCATATCCTCGTCGGCATCCGTCAGGGCGTTGCTGTCGGCCTCGAACAGGATCGTCATGTCCCCGGTCGTGGCGTCCGGATCGACCGGCTCCGCAAGCAGCGCCTCGATTTCGTCGAACGTATCGGAGTCGGATGACATGGTATCGGCCATGGGCTCGGGCAACGACGGTGCGGGGCCCAGGGAATCGAGCACCTCCAGGTTGACCCCGACAGAAGGCTGGGCCGTCTGGGCGGAGGCGGGCTGGATTAGGCACAGGGTAATTGCAAGGCACAGGGCAGCCGACAGAGTTGCTGAACGGCAAAATGCCGGACTGCAACATGCTGCCCAGACCGGCCTGAATCGGTTCAGCGAATCGGATTCGCGTCGTTTCATCGGTTTCCCCGCGCGTTTCGGGGCATCATAGACAACCGCAACCGTGCAAACAATGTGCCTGTCTCATGCGACAGCCGGGATCAACGGCCGGCCAGTGCCTTGTGAATCCGGCTGTGGACATGCGGGTTGGCCGCCAGGACCGAGCCGTTGCGCAGACTGACGGGGCCGCCGTCCGTGTCGGTGACATAGCCGCCGGCTTCGCGCACAAGGACGATGCCCGCCGCGATGTTCCAGGACTTCAGGCCGTCTTCCCAGAAGGCATCGAACCGACCGGCGGCGACATAGGCCAGATTGAGCGCGGCCGCGCCCATATGGCGCAGATCGCGCGTCTGGCGCAGAACGCGCGCCATCTGCCCGAGGAAGCGGGCCCGATCCTCCTCGCTTTCCCCGGCGGCGTGGCCGTGCGCGACCAGGCAGTCCTTCAGCCTGTCGCGCCGGCTGACCCGAAGGCGGCGCTGGTTGACCCAGGCGCCATGGCCTTTCTCCGCCCAGAAGAGTTCGTCGCGAAGCGGATCGAAGATGACCCCGGCGACCAGCTCGCCGTCCTGCTCGGCAGCGATCGAGATGCAGGCCTGCGGCACCGAATGGATGAAGTTCCGCGTGCCGTCGAGCGGGTCGACGATGAAGCGGCTGCGGCCATCCCTGGCGGGGATCGGTTTCGACTCCCCGGTCATGAAACCGAAGCCCGGCCGTGCCTTCGACAATTCTTCGACGAGTGTCTTCCCGGCCTTGAGATCGGCGGCGGTGACGAAGTCGTCGGTGCCCTTGCGGGAGACCTGGAGGTTCTCGACCTCGTTGAAGTCGCGGATCAGCGCGCGCGACGCCTTGTCGGCGGCCGCGGCCATCACGGTGATGAGGGGGGAACGGCGCGACAAGACGGAATCAGTCTTTGGCGCGCTCGCGGTAGGTCGAGTCCTCGGTGCTGACGACGATCCGGGTGCCGGTCTCGATATGGGGGGGGACCATGACACGAAGGCCGTTGTCGAGGATCGCGGGCTTGTATGACGAGGCCGCCGTCTGACCCTTCACCACCGCTTCGGTCTCCTCGACCGTCTGCACGACGGTTTCCGGCAGGGCGACACCCAGGGGCTCGTCTTCCCAGGACTGCACGGTGACCATCATGCCGTCCTGCAGGAACGGCGCCTTGTCGCCGATCATGTCGCGGCTGATCATGATCTGCTCGTAAGTCTCGGTGTCCATGAAGGTGAAATTGTCGTCGTCGGCAAAGAGGAACTGGTACTCCCTGTCGTAGAGGCGCACGCGCTCGACGGTCTCCGACGAACGGAAGCGCTCGTTGAGTTTTGTGCCGTCGCGGATGTCCTTCAGCTCGACCTGGAGATAGGCGCCACCCTTGCCGGGCTGGGTGTGCTGGATCCTGGTCGCCACAAGCAGCCGGTCCTTGTGTTCAATGACCATGCCGGGGCGGATCGCGTTGCCGTCGATCTTCATGGGAGTGACCTGAAATGCGGGATTGTTCGGCGGCGGAAGCTATCAGCGCGTCCCGGCCTTGGCAACGGCAGCCGCCGCCTCGCGAACCTGCGCCTGAACGGCGACCGGATCGGGCCAGAACAGGGTGTCGGGCACGACAAAATCGGCCCCGGCGCCGGCCGCATCCGCTGCAGGTGCCGGCCAGGCCACACAGGGCGGCTCCATCACGGCCTGCCACCAGGTGAGATGGTCGGCGCATTCCGTTCCCCAGGGGCCGAAGGCGACATAGTCGGCCCCGGCTTCGCCCGCGATCATGGCGGCGTGACGGGAAAGGCCGCAGCCTGCGCCGAGGATCGCATCCTCGGGCAACTGCTCACGGGCGTCGCCGGGATCGCCGTCGATGTGGCTGCCGTCGGCACCGGTTTCGCGAACAAGCGCCAGCCTGTCCTTCAGCAGGAAGGCGACGTCGCGCGACCGGGCGACCGGGACGAGGCGCTCACAGGCGCTTCGCCACATGGCGTCGTCCGCGCCCTCGAGCGCCAGCAGGAAACAGGCGACATCACCGGCATCCAGCGCCGCCGCCAGCGCGTCGGCAAAACCGGCAGGTTCAAGCGCCGGGGGCGAGACGAGATAGAGGCGGCAGGCCGCCTGTGTGTCGCCGGACACCTGTGTGTCGCCGGACGGGGGGTCAGGCCTTGCCCTGGTAGATGCCGATGATGCGGTCGAGCATGGCGTGCGCATCTTCCGGCTGGCGCTGGAAGGTGTTGCGTCCGATGATCGAGCCTGAACCGCCGCCCGCGGCGATCTCGGAGATCTCGGCGAAGACACCGTCGAGATCCTTCGCGGCACCGCCGGAGAAGACGACGATGCGGCGGCCGTTGAAGGCCGACTGCATGACGTGCTCGATGCGCGCCTTGAGCGTCGAGATGTCGATGCCCTCGCTCTCGTAGACCTTCCTGGCCTCGGGCTGCTCGATGTGGTCTGTCGGCGGCTTCACCTTGATGATGCTGGCGCCGATCTGGGCAGCCAGATGGGCGGCATAGGCCGTCACGTCGATGGCGGTCTCACCCTCCCTGGAGAGGTTGCCGCCGCGCGGATAGGACCACACGACCGTGGCGATGCCGCAGGCCTTGGCCTCAAGCGACATCTCGCGGATCTCCTCGACCATCTCGAACTGATGCTCGGACCCCGGATACATGGTGAACCCGATGGCCGAGCAGCCAAGACGCAGAGCATCGGCAACCGAGGCGGTGATGGCCTGGTCCTTGGTTGTGGCGTGGCTGTTCGCGTTGTTGGCCTTCAGGATCAGCGGGATCGCGCCTGCAAAGGTGTCGGCACCAGCCTCGAGAAAGCCCAACGGCGCGGCATAGGCGTTGAGGCCTGCGTCGATCGCGAGCTGGAAGTGGTAGTGCGGGTCATAGGCCGGCGTGTTCCTGGCAAAGCTGCGGGCGGGCCCATGCTCCCAACCCTGATCGACCGGCAGGATAACGACGCGACCGCTGCCGCCCAGGCGGCCGTGCATCAGAATACGGGCCAGATTGGCCTTCACACCCGGTGGTTCGCCCTCGTAATGGGAGAGAATCCGTTTCACGCGCCGAGTGATCTTCATTGCCTGTGCCTAGCCTCGTTCCGATGTGCGTTCGTCGTTGCTTAGCCTGATCGACGATGACGATCAATTGCCGGAGGACTCGGCGAGCCAGCGTTCGAGCCGTTGATCCACAGGCCCGCCGGTCGAGAGATCGAACGCCTCGGGCAGCGAACGGTGAAGGGTGCCGCCGACGGCCTCCGCCATCGCGGCGACCCGGTCGAGCGTGTCCGCGCTGCCGGTCAGGTGGAGATCGCGCCATCCGACCCGCAGCGCCAGCATGGCATAACCGGCGTCGGGTCCGCAGTCGATCAGCGCGGCAACGATGTCCCCGTCGGCACCGGCCTGGCGCATCATCGCGAGGAGATAGGCAGGTCCGAGTCTGGCGCATGCCTCGGGAGCCGTGACGAGAAGGATGGGGCGCCCCATGCGGACAGCGGTCTCGGCTGCGCATCGGGCCAGGGTAAGCGAGTCGACGGCGATCGCCGATCTCCTGTTCGGCAAATTCAACAGATTGCCTTCGGTCTGGCGAGGGAGAGAGGCCATGCTTCCCATGCAAACACCGGTCATGCAAACATCGGTTCGTGCCCTGCAAGGCCGCCGCCAACATCGTGATCGACGGCATGCGGAACGATAACACCGCGCTCGTTACTGCGCTCGTTCTGTCGCACGGGCCCGGGGCGGGGACCGCCCGGGCGCTCAAGGCGGACAGCTCGGTCGGGATTGTCTTTCCGTAGCTTCACGCCACAGCACGACACGAACGTCCTGGCCGCCGCAGGATATCATCCCGATGAAATCGATTCCGCTCCAGGGTCTGGTTGACTGACGGTGACCGGAGGTCTGTGTAATCTTGTGATTTTCGGGAGCGTCGTACTTGCAATCGTTTTGGGAACAGTTTATATCCAGTCATGCGGATCATCGCCAAGAGGACACTCCGGAAGTTCTGGGAGCGGCATGCCAATGCCGAGGAGCCTCTGCTCGCCTGGTATCGCGAGGTTCTGAAGGAGGACTGGGATACGCCGGCGAAGGTGAAGGAGAAGTACCGCAGCGCCAGTATCGTTGGCGGCACCCGGGTGGTCTTCAACATCAAGGGCAATGACTATCGGCTCGTGGTGAGGATCAACTATCCGGCGCGCATCGTCTACATACGTTTCGTCGGCACCCATGCCGAGTATGACGCCACAGACGTCGAGGAGGTGTGAGATGACCAATAGCAGGATCAGGCCGATTCGGACCGGGAAGGATTACGAAGCCGCGCTTGCACGGATTGACGCGCTGATGGACGCGGAGCCCGGCGGCGCCGAGTTCGACGAGCTCGACATTCTGGCCGATCTCGTCGAGCTCTACGAGAGCAGGCGCGAGCCGATGGGTTATCCCGGCCCGGTGGCGGCGATCGCGTTCCGCATGGATCAGGGGAAGCTGAGCCCGCGCGATCTGATCCCGTTCATCGGAAGCCGCGCCAAGGTCTCGGAGGTTCTCTCCGGCAAGCGCGCGATCACCATGCCGATGGCGCGCGCTCTCCACCGGCATCTCGGGATTCCCGCGGACGTCCTGCTGCGCGAGCCGGGAGGCGCACTCGACGATCCCTTTGCCGACATGGAATGGAACCGGTTTCCCGTCAAGAAGATGGCGAAGCTGGGCTGGATTCCGGACGGACCAGAGCTCGTGGGGAGCGCCGAGGAGATCATCCATGGCCTGATTGATCGAGCGGGCGGACCGGACGTCGCGGGTGCCGCGCTCTACCGCAAGAACGATCACGTACGCGCGAACGCCAAGACGGATCCCTATGCACTGAAGGCGTGGTGCTGGCAGGTTCTGGCGAAGGCGAACGAGGACCGGCCGAAGGCGCACTACAAGCGTGGCACGGTCACTTTGGACTTTCTCAGGAAGGTGGCGCGGCTGAGCGGGTCCGGGGACGGCCCGCGACTGGCCAGGGAATTTCTGGCCAGGCACGGGATTCCACTCGTAATCGTGCAGCATCTGCCAAAGACATATCTCGACGGAGCGGCCCTGCGGCTCGGCGATGGACGGCCGGTGGTCGGGCTGACCCTGCGCTACGACCGCATCGACAATTTCTGGTTCTGCCTGCTGCACGAGCTGGCCCATGTCGGCCGGCACCTGGACACCGACAAAGGCAATGCCTTCGTCGATGACATGACCCTCCGCAAGGTGGAAGGGGAACGGGAAGATCCGAGAGAGAGGGAGGCGGACGATTGGGCGGAAGAGGCCCTCATACCGAAGGCGGCATGGGAGGCGAGCGCCGTGAAGGATCATCCGACGCCTATGGCCGTCATGAATCTGGCCAATGCGCTTGAGATTCATCCAGCGATTGTCGCGGGCAAGGTCCGGTACAAGCAGCAGAACTACCGGCTGCTCTCGCAATTCGTCGGCACCGGCGAGGTGCGACGGCAATTCGGCATGACGGCATGAGGTCGCGGTTTGATGAGCGAAGCGACGATACACGGGGGTACGGCGTGCCGCTAACGAACACCCCATTGCGCTGCCATGACAGCAACCTGCTCCGCCTTCCGGCCCCTGAGCCTTCGGGGGATGGTCTTCGCAAGGTGCCCTGCCGGTCGCGCCTTGTGCAGCGGATCATGGTCCGGCGGAGAGGGGTGGTGACAGGATGACGGGATTTCGGAACCTTTGGGGGAAGTTTCAGGGCTGGGGCTGGCTGCTGGTGTTGCTGGCCATTCCGGCGGCGCTGTACGGGTTATGGGATTGGGCACATGAAAAAGACCCGTCCAACAGCGAGACCCTGCGCAACCTGGCGCTCGTACTTGCGGCTGTCATCGGCCTGCCGCTGGCCGTATGGCGGAGTGTCGTCGCTCACAGACAGGCGGAAACCGCCAACGAGAAGGCGGAAGCTGCTCACAGACAGGCGGAAACCGCTAACGAGCAGGTGGAAGCTGCTCACAGGCAGGCGGAAATTGCTAACGAGCAGGCGAAAATCGCTCACAGGCAGGCGGAAACCGCTAACAAGAAGGCGGAAACCGCTAACGAGAAGGCGGACATCGCCAGCAGGCAGGCGGACACTTCCGACGACGATGACAACGACGAGCGCGGCCTTCGGAACGAGCGCTATCAGAAGGGCGCGGACATGCTGGGCAGTGCCACGCTGGCCACCCGTCTGGGCGGCATCCATGCACTGGAGCGGCTGGCTCAAGACCATCCCGAGGACTATCACGTCCAGATCATGCAGCTGCTTTGCGCGTTCGCGAGGCACCCGACCGAGCCCGCGGCGGCAAAGGCGGTTGGTCACGCCGGCGATGCAACAGACTGGAAACACGCGGACCAAGGGTGCCGGACGGATGTCGAAGCGGCGGCAAGGGCGGTGTCGGAATGCCGAAAGCGTCTGTCCAATGAAGATGGGTTGGCTGGCATCGAAGCTTCCTGGGAGCCCGATCTCTCCGGCGCGGACCTCTCCGACGCGGACCTCTCCGGCGCGGACCTCTCCGACGCGGACCTCTCCGGCGCGGACCTCTCCGACGCTGACCTCTCCGGCGCGGACCTCTCCGACGCTGACCTCTCCGACGCTGACCTCTCCGGCGCGGACCTCTCCGGCGCGGACCTCATCGGCGCGAACCTCATCAGCGCGGACCTCATCGGCGCGAACCTCTACAAAGCGAACTACAAAGCGAACCTCCCCGGGACCGGTCTGACGGAGGAGATGCCGCCCCAGCGCTTGCTACCGCCGGAGGGCCTGGTTTGGCCGTTCGAGGAGGGTGAGGATGGCAAGTGGCGACGGAAGCCGTGAACCCGCCGCCTTGATCGCTTGCGGACCGTGGTCCGGCGGGGAGGGATCGTCCGTGAGCACCGTTTCGGAGGGGTAGCGGGGCGGTTCCAGCCAGGGGCGATCCGCTCTGCATCCTGAAGACTCAGAGCCTCTTCACCCGTTCGGATCGATTCGATCCGAACGGGACAGGCTCCGGGCTGCGGATTCGAGGGCTGCGACGCCGGGAAGGGTCTTGCCCTCAAGCCACGCGAGGAAGGCCCCGCCTGCCGTCGAGACATAGGTGAACCCTTCGAGGGCACCGGCATGGGCGAGCGCGGCGACCGTGTCGCCGCCACCGGCGACCGAAAGCAGGGCGCCGGATGCCGTCAGTTCCGCTGCGGCGCGCGCGACCGTGTTGGTGCCGCCGTCGAAGCCTTCGCGCTCGAACGCACCCATCGGACCGTTCCAGACGAGCGTGCGGCAGTCGCCGAGGCGGGCAGCAAGGGCCGCCGCGCTATCGGGGCCGATATCGAGGATCATGCGGTCGGCGGGGACCGCGTCGACGGGAACCGTCTCGCTCGCTGCGCCGGACCCGAAGCGTTCGGCGACGACGGCATCGGTCGGCAGCACGACGGTGCATCCGCCGCTCTCGGCCTTCGCCATGATGTCCCGGGCGGTTTCAGCCATGTCGTGTTCACAGAGCGATGCGCCGACCTCGATGCCCCGGGCGGCGAGGAAGGTGTTCGCCATGCCGCCGCCGATAGCGAGCACATCGACCTTCCCGCCGAGATTGCCGAGCAGGTCGAGCTTGGTCGAGACCTTCGCGCCGCCGACCACGGCGGCCATGGGGCGGTCGGGCGAACCCAGGGCACGGCCGAGCGCTTCCAGCTCCTGCTGCATCAGCCGGCCGGCGGCCGATGGCAGGCGCGCGGGCAGGCCGACGACCGAAGCATGGGCCCGGTGTGCCGCCGAAAACGCATCGTTGACGTAGAGATCGCCATGGGCTGCCAGGGCGTCGGCGAAGCCTGCGTCGTTGCCCTCCTCACCGGGGTCGAAGCGCAGGTTCTCCAGCATGGCGACGTCGCCATCGCCCAGCGCCGCGACGGTGGCAGAGGCTTCGGGGCCCGTGCTGTCGGCGGCAAAGGCCACGGGCCGATCAACAGTCTCCGAGACCGCGCGCGCGACAGGTGCGAGCGACATCTCCGGCACGACCTTGCCTTTGGGGCGGCCGAAGTGGCAGAGAATCACGACGCGCGCACCCGCAGCGCTCAATTCGCGCACCGTCGGCATGGCGCGTTCGATCCGCGTGGTGTCGGTCACCTCGTCATCGGCCATGGGCACGTTGAGATCGAGGCGGACAAGCACCCGCCTGCCGGCGACATCAGGAAGGTCGTCCAGCGTCCGGAACGCAGCCATCGGCGCGCCCTAGAGGAGCTTGCCGAAAGCGACGGCCGTGTCGCTCATGCGGTTCGAGAAGCCCCATTCGTTGTCGTACCAGGCGAGCACGCGAACGAGCCGCTTGTCGATCACCTTGGTCTCGGTCAGGTCGAAGGTGGCGCTGGCCGGGTTGTGGTTGAAGTCGGACGAAACGAGCGGCTCGTCGTTGACCGCCAGAACGCCCTTGAGCTTGCCCGCAGCAGCCTTCTGCATGGCCTCGTTGATCGCCTCGGGCGCGGTGTCCCTGGCGGCCTCGAACTTGAAGTCGATCAGGCTGACATTGGGCGTCGGCACACGGATCGAGGTGCCGTCGAGCTTGCCTTCGAGTTCCGGCAGCACGAGGCCGACGGCCCTGGCCGCACCGGTCGAGGTCGGGATCATCGACACCGACGCGGCACGCGCCCGGCGCGGATCCGGGTGCAGCGTGTCGACGGTGCGCTGGTCGCCGGTGAAGGCGTGGATGGTGGTCATGAAGCCGTGTCTGATCCCGACGGTGTCGTTGAGCACCGCGGCGACCGGTGCCAGGCAGTTGGTCGTGCACGAGGCGTTCGAGATGACCTTGTGCGACTTGCGCAGCTTCCTGTGGTTGATGCCGTAGACAACGGTCAGATCGGCGCCCGATGCCGGGGCGGACACGATGACCTTCCTCGCGCCCCCGTCGATATGGGCCATGGCCTTGTCCTTCGAGGCGAAGATGCCGGTGCACTCCATGACGATGTCAACGCCGAGGTCGCCCCAGGGCAGATCGGCCGGGTTGCGCTCGGACAGAACCTTCACACTCTTGCCGCCGACCCGGATCGTGCTCCTGGTCGAGGAAACCTTGCCCGGATAGGTGCCGTGGACGCTGTCGTATTTCAGCAGGCGGGCGTTGGCCTCAGCCGAGCCGAGATCGTTGATGGCGACAAACTCGACGTCCTTGCGGCCTGCTTCCATGGCGGCGCGAAAGACGAGGCGGCCGATGCGGCCGAAGCCGTTGATGCCGATGCGGACGGTCATGAATTCCTCCGAGGTGCACTGTTGCGCACAAGATATGGGTGATGAATGGCGACTTTCCTAGCGACGGCCCGGCGGGCGGTCAACGGCTGGCGCTCACGATATCGTCGCAGCTTGCGAAGACGCGGTTTGAGAGCCCGTTGTCCCGGATGTACTGCCAGAGGTTTTCGACCGGGTTCAACTCAGGCGACTCCGGCGGCGGCGTGTGCCCCCCGGCCTGATCGACGATCAGGATTGCGTGGGTGCCGGGCGCGACTTCGGTGCTGATCAGCTTCAGGCGTTCGGCCATCGCGTGGGTGTCGGGCCAAGGCATGGGGGGAGACGGGCGGGATAAAGACAAAAGGACCTCAGGCGGCAGCTAAATCAATCATGCCGCCCGAGGTCCCGATGTCGGGAAGAAACAGAAGATTTCAGGCGGCGTGGCCGCCTGAAATCCTGATTCCGTACTCAGTTCTCGACAGCGTAAAACGCCCCACCTTCGATATTGCTATCACTTTCTCCGGATCTGGAAAGGGTTCCTGTCAGGTCTCCGTGTACCAGCAAATCCCCATCGTTAAGGTACACGTTACCTGCAATGGCCCCGTCGACTGTGGTGGTGACGCTCGTACCGACCAGTGTAAGGTCCCCAGCCAGGGCGCTTTCAATCGCGGTTGCAGTGATCGTTCCTCTACCACGCAGCTTTCCATTCACATTTGTGCCATGCAAAGTCGACGCCCCCGTACCACTGGTGGCAAGGCCGGAAAAAGCTCTTGCCTTTGTTTTGACCGTGCCATTATCGAAATTGGCCGTGATTTGGAGATTGCCCAGCGTGGGAAGACCCGAGAAAAGATTGTCAGCCCTGACATATCCCGTCAAGGTGCCGTTCCCCGCCGGCAGAGCATCCGGGGCCTGGAGACGGTCGGCTTCGACAGCTGCAGCGATAAAATTCAGATTGTCGATTTGCCGGAGATGTCTCAGCGGCCTGATTATAGT
>JACONG010000016.1:0-19664 GCA_014323865.1 Rhodospirillales bacterium
ATAGATGGCAGCAAGCTCGGGGTGCGGCGTGGCAGGCCAGACCTTCTCGATCACCCTGGCCGCCTGCCGCAGTTTCTGATCGTCGATCAGAAGGCGGGCCAGAAGTGCCGTGGCTGGCACAAGATCGGGCGCTTCGGCATGAGCCTCCCGCACACGCTTCAGCGCGTGACCGCGATCAAGGTTTTCAAAGGCCTGACGCCCCTCTTCGAGCAACAGGGCCGCGCGCCGTTTGCGACCCGTCCGAACGCTGACCGCCTTGCGGTCCAGCGCTGTCTCAAGCGTCCGCCGGGCACCGTTCCAGTCGCCCGCCAGGGTCTGCAGATCGAACACAGACTCGGCAGCCCAGCGGGCATCGGGCCGCAGAGCATGCGCGCGAACGGCATAGTCGCGGGCCGCAGCGCAGGCACCGCGCCGGAGAGCAGCCGCCATCAGGCCGCGCAGGCCAAGGAATTCGGTTTCCGGGCGGTCGAGCATCGCGGTGAACTGCTTCTCGGCAGTCTCGGCGTCACCGTCGAGCTGCGCCGCCTGTGCGGTCAGAAGAAGCGTCAACGGCGGATGGCCCAACAGGGCGTCGGCTTTCCTGGCATGGCGCCGCGCCTCACGTGCGTCACCTGCGGCGATCGCGACAAGCCCGGACGTCAGGGACACATAACCCCGCTCGCGTCGACGCCGCATCACCATCTGATGCAGCTTGCGCGGGCCCTTCCAGATCCAGCCGACCAGCCAGACCAGCACGACGGCGATCAGGGCAATGCCAGCCACAACAAGAACGAGGCGCGGAAACGTCGTGGTCACCTCATAACCGGCAATCTCGATCGAGACGGCACCGCCCACCATCGTGACGACGATGACGATGGCTAGGAGAACGAGGACCAAAAGTCCATAGGCGACGAGTGAGATCATGGCCTAGCTGCCAGAGCCCCCGACCAGCGCCACAGCCCGTCCCTCAAGCGCATCGAGCGCATCGTGAACCGCCACATACTGCTCGGCCCGATCCCGCCAGTCGGCGACCGCCCCGGCGGCCGGTCCCTGAAGAGCATCAAGTTCGGTCAGAGCAGCGCCAATCTCCCCCGCATCGACCTTGGCCCAGGCACGGGTCGTGACGGCGGCGGCATCGTCACCCACCACGTTACCGTCGATGCGCCTGACATCCACGAGCCCCTCGACATAGGAGACGGCACCGTCGAACCAGCCGTCGGCCTGTGCCGCACGTTCGGCATCGACCGCGGATCCGAAGGCATCGGCCACACCGGCCTGCAGCGCATCGAGCGTCGGGGCGCCGTCGTCGGCATGTTTGGCGAGAACCGGGAAGTCCTGGCCGAGATCGGCATCGGCGGGCGCCAGCGATTGTATCGTCGCAAGCGCTTCCGCATAGGGACGGCCGTCCTCGACGCGCTGGCGCAGCTGACCGGCAGCCAGGACGAAACCCGCCATCGGTTCGGTCATGCTGCCCTCAATGCCGGCAACCGAGGCCGCAAGCGCATCGAGCCGGGTCGCCTGATCGCCCAGCGACATCTGCAGCGCGGCAATCTCGGCGGCGTGGTTCGCTACAGGCGCAGAGCCGGCGGAGGGCGCCGTCGCCAGCCCGTCGATACGGAACTGAAGAGCCGCGATATCGGACTTCAGCAGCGCCAGGTCGGCGGCAGGCACCGCCGTGGAACCGTCGGCGTCACCGCCTCCTGACAACAGCGTGGCGATCTCTGTTTCGGCCTCGGTCAGCTTGTCCTGAAGCACCGCCACGGTGTCCCCGAGGCTCCTGACCTGTCCGGAGAGCACCGCGACGGCAGCCGATGCCTCGGTAGGCGCGGATTCGAAAGTGCTGACCTTGTCCTCCAACGCGGCGATCCGGTGCTCAAGGGCCGGGTCGGCCGTCGGGGCCGACGGTGCTTCGGACCCGCCCAGGCGCGTCGCGCCGTAGCCGGCCGCCCCGCCGACGATCAGCGCGATCAGCGCAGCGGTCAGCAGGGTCCCGCGCCCGCGCGGTGAGCCCCTGTTCCCGGGCCGAGCCGTCAGATCGGACGCCGGCTCATCCGGCGCGTCGGTCAGAACATTGTCATTGGTGCCGTCGGGATTGAGCGCTGCATCGGCGTCGACGCTCGGCTCAACCGCATCGGCGGCCTCGTGACCGAGGGTGTCGGCGATGTCGTCCCGGCCGCCAGGCGATGTCGTGGTGTCCGTGCTCATGGCAACTCCGCGGCCTCGCAAATCAATCGGGCGAGGGCCTCGCTCTCCGGTCTCGGCGGCACATGACCCGCCCGCCATCGTGTTCCCTGCAACGCGACTGCCACAGCATCGCTGAGGCAGAAGACGTGAAGCCGTTCGGTCGCCACGCTCAAACCGGCGGCCTCGATCTGTCTCGCAAAGGTCGCCGCGGTGCGAGGCGAGAAAAACGCAGCCCCATCGAACCGGTCCGCCCGGAGACCGTCAACCGCGTTGTCGGGCAACGTCGCGGCGGTCGTGGCCCTGTAGGCCACACATCGCTCGACCGCGAACCCCCTTGCGCCCAGACCGCCTGCAAGATCGCCCGCGACCGCGCTGCCGGCGATGTGGAGCACGGGTCCGTCGCCGGGGTTCAGACGCGCGGCAGCGATAGTGGTGAGCGACGCGACATCGCCGGAGGCCGACGCGACATCGCCGAACCCGGCCTCACGCGCAACGCGCGCCGTGGCGTCGCCGACGGCCAGCACGGCGCAGTCCCGCTCCGCCGTGGCATCCGCAAGCGCACGGGCCCCGTTCGCGCTGGTCAGCAGCACGGCCTGGACACGGCCCAGGTCGATCGGGGCATGGGCGACGGGATGGATCGTCAGGAGCGGCGCAACCTCCGTCGTCACGCCGCATGACGCGAGCCGCGCGGCAAACCGGACGGAGTCCTCATGCGGTCGCGTCAGCAGAATGTTCACGTCGGCCTGCTGCCGAAGAGGTCCCGTCCTGCGGCAGCCAGCAGCTCGGCACCGGCGGCGTCGCCGAGTGCAACGGCAGCGGCGACCGCGCCCTCGCGCCGTGCCGACGCCCAGCGTGTACCGTCGGCGCTGAGGACCAGGGCGTCGAGCGTCATACATCCGTTCGCGATCGTGGCGTGCGCCGCGACCGGCGTCTGACACGACCCGTCGAGCCGGGCCAGCACGGCCCGCTCGGCAGCAACGGCGGCATGGGTCGGGCCATGGTCGATCTCGGCCAGCAGCGCGACCAGGTCAGCATCGTCCGACCGGCAGGTCACGCCGATCGCGCCCTGTCCCGATGCGGGCCGCATCACCTCGGGATCGAGCGCTGCGGTGATCGCATCGGCACGCCCCAGACGCTTGAGGCCGGACACGGCCAGAATGGTCGCGTCGGCGTCACCGGCCTCAAGCTTCGCAAGGCGCGTGCCGACATTGCCGCGATAAAGAATGACCCGGAGATCGGGCCGCCAGCGCAGAAGCTGGGCACGGCGCCGGATCGACGAGCTGCCGACCACAGCGCCCTCGGGCAGGTCTTCGAGCGATCCGGCGACCGGCGAGAGGAAGGCATCGCGCGCGTCCTCGCGCGGCAGCATCGCAGCCAGCACAAGCGCATCGTCGATCACGGTCTCGACGTCCTTCATCGAGTGGACCGCCAGATCGGCCTCACCCGCGATCACAGGCCGGTCGATCTCCCTGCAGAAAGCACCCTTGCCGCCGAGTTCGCTGAGCGCGCGATCGCGCACCCTTTCGCCGCTCGAATGCACGGTGACGATCTCCGCAAGCGGCCAGTCCAGACGCCGGGTCGCCAGGGCATCGCGTACTGCCGCGGCCTGCCAGAGGGCGAGGGGGCTGCCCCGCGTCGTGAGTTTCAAGCGCCGCATGGCGCGCGCTTTACGGCAGAACGCTCGGCTTGCAAAGCGCAGCCTTAACAAGCACCGGGCGCTCCTGTATGCGAACGCCATGGCAACGGCATGGCATGTTGGCATCGTCGGCGCGGGCGCATGGGGCACGGCGCTCGCCTGTGCTGCGCGTCGCGCGGGCTCGGACGTCACGATCTGGGCCCATGAAACCGACACCGTCAGCGCGATCAACGACACGCACCGGAACCCGGTCTTTCTTCCCGCTGTCACCCTCGACGCCGGAATCGGTGCAACTGGCGACATGGCCGAGTTCTCGGGCTGCGATCCCGTCCTGCTTGCCGCACCATCGGCCCATCTGCGGACGGTCAGCGGAGCGCTCGCCCCTCACGTCGCGCCAGGGGCGGCCGTCTGCGTCTGCACCAAGGGCATCGAGCTCGGCAGCGGCATGCTGATGACCGATGTCGCGGCCGAAGCCCTGTCGCGCGACCATGTGGCCGGACTCTCCGGGCCCTCGTTTGCCGCCGAGGTCGCGCTCGGCCTGCCCACGGCCGTGACCGTCGCCGGGCCGGAGGCGGACATCGACACCATGGCTGCCGCGCTGGGCGGACCGATGTTCCGCGTCTATCGCAGCACCGACGTCGTCGGCATTGAGGTCGGCGGCGCAGTCAAGAACGTCATCGCCATCGCCTGCGGCATCGCCGACGGCCGGGGCATGGGCCACAACGCACGCGCTGCGGTGATCAGCCGGGGCCTGAGCGAAATCGCCAGGCTCGGCGCAGCACTCGGCGCCGAGCGCGAGACCCTGATGGGACTCGCCGGGCTGGGCGATCTCGTCTTGACCTGCACCGGCACGCTCTCGCGCAACCAGACCTTCGGCCGCGGTCTGGGCGAAGGACGCACCGTGGCCGAACTGATGGAAGGCCGCAACAGCGTGGTCGAAGGTGCGGCGACAGCGCCCGCGGTGGTGGCGCTGGCCGCCCGTCTGGGGGTCGACATGCCGATCTGCGCTGCCGTCGACGACATTCTCGCAGAGCGCTGCGATGTTGCAGCCGCCATCGAACGCCTGCTGGCCCGCCCGAGCGACACCGAGTTCACCTGATCCCAACCCGTTCCGACGGAGGTTCTGCCATGCTGTTTGTCATTCATGCCATCGACCGGGAGAGTGACGGCTCACCCCGGGCGAACAACCGCGAAGCCCATCTCGGCTTTCTCGCCAAAGCAGGCAACGCCGTGAAGCTGGCCGGCCCGCTGCTCAGCGACGATGGCAGCCGCATGGTGGGGTCGCTCCTGGTGATCGAGGCCGGGAGCCTTTCCGAAGCCCGCGCCTGGGCCGAAAACGACCCCTATCGCAAGGCCAACGTGTTTCAGTCCGTCGACATTCGCCCCTGGAAAGCGGCGGTCGGCACAACCACTATAGTGTGACATTTATGCAATACCTTGCTATCAAACGTCCCTGGTTTCCGGGGTTTTCGCGCAACGCCAATTTCGGCTTTCTCATTTCGGCACATCGTTGCTACAGTAGAAGGCAGTTGATTCGCACTCGAACAATCTGTCACATGTCGAAGGACAGTCAATTGTGCTGGTGCGCGCAACAAATACGGGTCGATCGAACAAGGAGATGAACCCATGAATGAACTCATGAAACGGATGATCACGTGCGTCGCCACGGCGATGTTCCTGATGTCGGCGCCGGCTCTGGCACAGCAAGCGATGCTGGACGATCAGGTTGCAGCCGAACTCCAGGCTCAGGGCATCGACCCTGCAACGGCCACCCAGGCGCAGCGTGATGCAGCGCTCAATGCCGTTCTGACCGCGGTCATCGCGGCCCAGGTTGGCGGCGATATCGCGTCGGCCTCCGATGCGGAGGTAGCCGCCGCGGTCGGTGCGCTGATCACCAGCAATCCGACGCTGTCGACCGCCACGGTTGCGGCGCTGTCCCGTGCCGCGGCAACCGTCAAGCCGACGGCTGCTGCCCAGGTGGCCGGCGCGGCGACCGCCGCGCGTCCCGCTGCCGCGGTCCAGATCACCCGTGCGGTCGTTCAGGCCCAGCCGGCCCAGGCAGCCTCCATAGCCGCTACAGCCTCGGAGGCTGCTGTTGCAGCCGGCGCGAACACGGACGAGGTCGGCGCGATCGTCGCCAACGCCGCAGACGCCTCCGGTGGTCTGGCGACCCTCCAGAGCGTGATATCAGAGGTCGCGACCGAAACCGGTATCGACCCGGCCGAGGTTGCCGTCGAAGCTGCCGTTGCGGTGATTGAGGTCGCCGAGGAGGTCGCCGAGGAGGTCGCCGAGGAAGCCATCGAGAACCCCGCCCAGCTGGGCTCGCCATCCTGAACCATCCCGGCTTTTCCCACAGAGTTTCAGAAGCCCCCGGCGGGAGACCGCCGGGGTTTTTTCTTGCAAGGTCGGCGTGAAGCAACCGGGAGCGGACCATGCCCACACGGCTGATGAAGCAGGAACCCGGCGAATGGGGCTGGAACGATCTCGTCGCCGAGGGCGAGAGCACGTGGGACGGTGTGCGCAACCACCAGGCTGCCGCCAACATCCGCCGGATGAAGAAGGGCGACAAGGCGTTCTTCTACCATTCGGTCGATGAGAAGCAGATCGTCGGCATCATGAAGGTGACGCGCGAGGCCTATCCCGATCCCACCGCCGAGCCCGACAGCACGTGGGTCGTCGTCGATGTCAAACCGGTCAGCCCGTCCAACGCCCGGTCGCGCTCAAGGAGATCAGGCAGGACGGCCGCTTCGACGATCTTGCCCTCGTGCGCCAGTCCCGCCTCTCGGTCGTGCCCGTGAGCGACGAGCACTGGGCCATGCTCTGCGAGATGGCCGGCGTGAAACCGTAAGCCAGAGGCTTGCGGTTTCTTTCGTTCCACTAACCTCAGACAACGGCGTCGATGAGGAACGGTCCGGAACTGGCAAACGCGGCCTGGAGCGCACGGTTGAACGCCTCGGCGGTGGTCGCGCGCACGGCTTCGACCCCCATGCCGTTGGCCATCTGGACCCAGTCGAGCTCCGGCCGGTCAAGGTCGAACATGTCGTGCGCCCTGGGCCCCGGATTGGCGCCGACGTTCCGCAGTTCACCGTGCAGGATGGCGTAGGTCCGGTTGTTGTAGATCACCGTGACGACATCGAGATTCTCCCGGGCCTGGGTCCACAGGGCCTGGATCGTGTACATCGCACTGCCGTCGCCCGAGAGGCAGAGAACCTTGCGGTCCGGGCAGGCGATGGCCGCGCCGGTCGCGTCCGGCAGGGCCCGGCCGATCGAGCCGCCGGTGCCGAACAGCCAGTCGTGTGGCGGGCAGCCCCTGGTGCAGGGGTGCAACATGCGGCCCGAGGTGATCGCCTCGTCGTCGACAATGCAGCCTTCGGGCAGAAGGTGGCCGATGGCGCTCGCGATCTTGTCGATGGTGAGTTCGCCCGATTCCAGCGCCGGCCGCTGGAGCGATTCGGTAACCGCTTTGGCCTCGCCCGCATCGAGTTCGTCAGCGAGCCATTCGAGCGCACCCATGACATCGTCGCCCGCCGAGGCCAGGAGATAAGTCTGGCAGGTCTCGGGGATCAGCACGCTCGGCTTGCCGGGATAGGCGAAGAACGCCACCGGGGTCTTCGAGCCGATCAGGATCATGTGGCGAAACTCGCCAGTCACCGCGAGCGCCTGGTCGACGACATAGGGGATGCGCTCGGGCGTGACCCGGCCCGCGCCGCGTTCGCAGCGCGCCGCGCCGAACTCGGTCATCAACTGTGCCCCGGTCTGGGCGGCGATACGACCCGCGATCTCTGTGGCATCGGCCCGCAGGGCGCGGTGGCCGAGCAGAATGACGCAGGGTTCGCCCGAGCGCAGGGCATCGACGCAATCGCGCACCGCACCTTCGGTGGCGGGATCGGGCGGCGGAATGTCGGGCACCTGGGCCACGCCGTCGGCTTCGTTCCAGGCCGTGTCGGCAGGCAGAATGAGCGTGGCGATGCGTCCCGGTGCCGTCTTCGCCTCGGCGATCGCCTGGGCACCGTCGGTCGCGACCGAGGTGGCGTCGGCGCTGGTCTTCACCCAGTCCGAGACGGGCCAGGCCAGACCCTCGATGTCAGCCGTCAGCGGCGCGTCGTGCCGGATGTGATAGGTCGCGTGCTCGCCGACGATGTTGACAATCGGCGTCAGGGCCTTCCTGGCGTTGTGCAGGTTGGCAATGCCGTTGCCGAGGCCCGGCCCGGTATGCAGCAGCGTGGCGGCGGGACTGTCCTTCATGCGGCCGTAGCCGTCGGCCGCGCCGGTCACCACACCCTCGAACAGGCCCAGGATGCAGCGCATGCCGTCAACCCGGTCGAGTGCCGCACAGAAGTGCATCTCCGACGTACCGGGGTTGGTGAAGCAGACGTCAACACCGCCCTCGACGAGGGTGCGGACAAGGCTCTCGGCTCCGTTCATGTAACCTCCCGAACAAACGGCGCCCACCATAACGTTCGCGCTCCGCTCGTACAGCCGTGCCCGACAGGAAGGCAGCGGTCACAAAGCGTTGTCCCGTCTGAATGGTTTCCGGAACACAACCATCGCAACCGTTCACAGTTTGGAGTGCGCAGCACTAGAGCAGATTCAATTTTCTCGTGATCATATCCTGCGGCGGCGAAGACGTTCGTGCCATGCTGTGGCGTGAAGGTATCGATGATCGTTGCGATGGCCTCCCGGAGGTCATCGACGGTTCTGGCAACGGCCTTTCGGAGCAGGGCCTTGAGCCCAGAGAACGCCATCCCGATGGGGTTCAAGTTCGGGCGGCAGGTCAAGAAGCTCGACGCCGACGACAACCTGGGCGAACTCCGGGGCGGCACCGTCACATCAGAGCGCGACCTCGATGTCTTCGGCACCGCCAACTTCTTCAATGCCAAGGCGCTGATCGCCGTGCTGGACCATATGCTCGCGGTCGGCATCTGTCACATCGCCGCACATGACCAGACGATTGTCGGGTGCCTGGTGGAGGGGCTCACGGGCATCAGGTTCGGGATCGTCAGTGTCAGCGAAGCTGGGCCGCTTCGTTCAACGCTTGGCTTGTCGATGCCACCCGCAGGGATCGATGTCGTACTGCGTGCTGGCGCGCTGCGATTCGCGCCCCATCTCTACAATACGGAAGTCGACATCAATGCGGCGTTGGACGCGCTCAGGACTGTCTGATCCGGTCGCGCTTGCGTGTCCGGATGGATGCGGCAAAACGTGACATAATGGCCGCGCGATACGGCACGCACGACCAGAGGGGAGTCAGCAGCATGAGCAGCGAGCACATTCACGAGGTTACGAACGAGTGGGCCGAGCGCGCCCACGTCGATAACGATGCGTATCTTGCGATGTACCAGGCGTCGGTCGACAATCCGGAGTCGTTCTGGGCCGAACACGGCAAGCGTGTCGACTGGATCACGCCCTTCACCAAGGTGAAGAACACCGACTACAACGATGGCGTCTCGATCAAGTGGTTCGAGGACGGAGAGCTCAACGTCAGCGCCAACTGCCTCGACCGCCATCTTGCAAGCCGCGGCGATCAGGTGGCGATCATCTGGGAAGCCGACGATCCCGCCCAAGCCTCGAAGTCGATCACCTACAGGCAAGTCCACGAAGAGGTATGCCGCATGGCCAATGCGCTCAGGGAGATGGGCGCGAAACGGGGCGACCGGATCACGATCTACATGCCGATGGTCCCCGAGGCCGCCTACGCCATGCTGGCCTGCACGCGTATCGGCGCAATCCACTCGGTTGTCTTCGGCGGCTTCTCGCCCGATTCGCTCGCCAACCGCATTGTCGACTGCGACTCCAACATCATCATCACCGCCGATGAGGGTCTGCGCGGCGGCCGCAAGGTGCCGCTCAAGGCCAATGTCGACGCCGCGCTCGAAAGCACGTCGAGCGTCACCGGCTGTCTCGTGGTCAAGCGCACCGGCGCCGATGTCACCATGACCGAAGGTCGCGACCGCTGGTGGCACGACATGCGCGACAAGGTCTCGGCCAACTGCGCGCCCGAGACCATGGGTGCCGAGGACCCGCTCTTCATTCTCTACACATCGGGATCGACGGGTAAGCCAAAGGGCGTGATGCACACCACGGGCGGCTATATCATCTACGCCTCGATGACCCATCAGTACGTCTTCGACTACCACGACGGCGACATCTACTGGTGCACGGCCGATGTCGGCTGGGTCACCGGCCACAGCTACATCGTCTACGGCCCGCTCGCCAATGGTGCCACCACCCTGATGTTCGAGGGCGTGCCGAACTATCCCGATGCCAGCCGGCATTGGGAGGTGATCGACAAGCATGGGGTCAACATCTACTACACCGCGCCCACGGCGATCCGCGCCCTGATGCGCGAGGGCGACGAGCCCGTCACCAGGACCAGCCGTGCGACTCTGCGCCTGCTGGGCAGTGTGGGCGAGCCGATCAATCCCGAAGCCTGGGAATGGTACTACCGGGTGGTCGGCGACAGCCGCTGCCCGATCGTCGACACCTGGTGGCAGACCGAGACCGGTGGCATCCTGATCACGCCGCTGCCCGGTGCGACGCGCCTGAAGGCCGGCTCGGCCACCCGACCGTTCTTCGGCGTGCAGCCCGCGCTGGTTGACAACGACGGCAAGCTCCTTGAGGGCGCGACCGAGGGCAACCTCTGCCTGCTCGATAGCTGGCCCGGCCAGATGCGCACGGTCTACGGCGACCACGAACGGTTCGTGCAGACCTACTTCGCGACCTATCCCGGCAAGTACTTCACCGGCGACGGCGCACGACGCGACGAGGACGGCTACTACTGGATCACCGGCCGCGTCGACGACGTGCTCAACGTCTCGGGCCACCGCATGGGCACGGCCGAGGTCGAGAGTGCGCTGGTCGCGCACGGCAAGGTGGCCGAGGCCGCCGTGGTCGGTGCCCCCCACGATATCAAGGGCCAGGGCATCTACGCCTATGTCACCCTGAACGTCGGCGAGGAACCTTCGGACGAGCTCAAGAAGGAGCTGGTCCAGTGGGTCAGGAAAGAGATTGGCCCCATCGCCAGCCCCGACTGGCTGCAGTGGGCACCGGGTCTGCCCAAGACCCGCTCGGGCAAGATCATGCGCCGCATCCTGCGCAAGATCGCCGAGGACGACTTCGGCAACCTGGGCGATACGTCGACCCTGGCCGACCCGGGCGTCGTCGAGGACCTGGTGGACAACAGGCAGAACCGCTGATCCGCCCGAAACGCATCACGGTCGCGGACGGGCAACGCCCGATCCGTGGCCTCAGGAAACAGGCGCTGCCCTAACTGTCAGTCACGGTCGGGCCTGACCAGACCATCCATGCTCGAACCGGGAGGCAAGCCCCTGTCGCGCCCTCTTGAGCCTGGGTCCCCGGATCAAGTCCGTAGACGACCCATCGTTGAGTCGGGCTTACGCCGCTTCGGCCACGTCACGCGTTGACATGTCGAAGTTGGGCGCACGGGCGAAGATGCGGCGAACCATCGGCTCGAAGGCTTCGAGCGGCATGGTCTCGGTGTAGTTCGGATCGAACGCCATCTGGTCATACTTGTGACAGAAGTCGACGCAGGCCTGATAGTGCGGGTGGCCTTTGTAGGCGTCGCGCGCGTTGCGGTCGCGGCCCTGGAAGTGTGCGTAATAGTAGGTCTGGAAGAGGCCGTGGTGCTTCACGATCCAGGTGACCTCATCGCGGACATAGGGCCTGAGGATTCCGGCGGCGACCTCGGCGTGATTGTAGGGCGAGATGTTGTCGGCGATGTCGTGCATGAGTGCACCGACCACCATCTCCTCGTCCTGACCGTCCTTGAAGGCATAGGTTGCCGTCTGCAGGGCGTGATCGAGGCGCGTGACCTGGATGCCTTGCTCGGCCGTTTCGGTAGCGCGCAGCAGCGTCAGCAGCTCGTCGGCAAGCAGATGATGCGCGTTCCTGATGGCCTCACCGATAATCCGGTAGTCGTCGGCCGTGCCGTCTTCCATATGGCTGAAGCTGACTTTTTCCACGATGCTCACTCCGGTGCAGGTGGGCAGGCATATTCGTGTTTTGTCAGGTCTCCCGCAAGGGGTTTGGACTGTGACCTGTGGTGGAGAGACAGGGCACGCAGGGCACGGTACACGACCGTGCAGCCGGAATAGGACTGGTCGCCGGCGGTGCCGTAAAGCGAGTCGGACGTGAAGGCGAAATCGCTGGACGGTTCAGACACTGGTCTCTCCCTCGATACTTGCTGCTACGATAGCGACCGCGCCGTTTGCAACAACCACGATACGGCCCGATCCATGCCCACCCTGAGCCCCGTAGCCCTTGAAGACTTCTGCGCCGATATCCTGTCGGGTGCCGGCATGCGCGCCGACGATGCAAGCGAGGTCGCCCGGCATCTCGTCGCTGCCGAGATGAAGAACATCGTCTCCCACGGCGTGAACCGCGTCGCCTACTATCTGGAACTCTTCGCCGACGATGGGCTTCAGCCCGTGGGTGAGGTCACGCTGGAGCGAACAGGGCCGACCGTGGTTCAGGCCGACGGCGGCAAGGGTCTCGGTATTGTGGCGATGGAACGGGTGGTCGACGAACTGATCGCCATGGCCTCGGGCCAGCCGATCGTCTGCGCGGCGATCCGCAATGTTGGTCACACGGGCCGCATGGGTGCCTATGCCGAACGACTCGCCGAGAACGGTCTCTTCGCCATGAGCTTCGGCGGCGGCAATGCCGAAAAGTGGCCGCAGGTTGCCGCCCATGGCGGCCGGGGCGGGGCGCTTTCGACCAACCCCTGGGCGATAGCTCTGCCGGGCGGCGATGCCGGCGACATCTCGGCGGACTTCGCGACCTGTGTCGTCGCCAACGGCAAGATCCGGATCCGCCGCCGCACCGGCGAACCCGTGCCCGAAGGCTGGATCGCCGATGCCCGTGGCCGGACCACCACCAGCATCGACGACTACGACAACGGCGGCGCGCTTCTACCCGCGGGCGGTCACAAGGGTTACGGGTTCGCACTGATCGCCGAGATGGTTGGACGTGCCATGATGGGTGAACCCTTCGAGTTCAACTGGATCGTCATCGCGCTCCGGACCGACGGCGACCGAAGCGCCGGCATGATGAGCGACCTCACGATCGCGCCCCAAAATCGCTCGATCGTGATCGGCCATATCTGGTTCGCGCCGTTCCTGCAGAAGACACGGGCGGCGACCTCCTGCGTCGCCTTCCCGACGAGCCATGACGCCCCGTCCGACCGGCCGCTCGGGACCGACAACTACGAGCTCTTTCCCCAGCCCTTCAACGCGACGGGTCAGCCGGCCGTTTCGGTGCCCTGCGGCTTTACCAAGGCCGGGCTGCCCTTCGGCCTGGAGATTGTCGGACGCGCCGCCGCGAGGACGCGCTGGTCCTGCGCGCAGGCCGCCCTTTCGAGGCCGCCAATCCGCTCCACGACCTGCGCCCGCCTCTCGGCTGACGGCCTCAGCCGAGCGCGCGTTCAAGTTCGTCGCCGAGGTCGCGGCGCAGCCAGCCATCCATGTGGACAACCTCCTTCAGCGGCATGCAGTCGAGCCAGCCGTGTCGTTCGAGATCGGGACGCAGCGGAAAGCCGCGCACGTAGCCGGCACAGAGATAGGCGATGATCTCGATGTCGTCGGGGATGCCGAGCGCAGCCCTGAGATCGTCCTTGGCGACGATCGAGACCCAGCCCATGCCGATGCCTTCGGCACGCGCGGCAAGCCACATGGTCTGCACGGCGCAGACGGCGCTGTACAGATCCATCTCCGGCTGATGGGTCCGGCCCAGCACGAGGGGGCCGTTGCGGCTGCGGTCGCACGTCACGCAGATACCGAGCGGCGCGTCGAGAATGCCTTCGAGCTTCAGGCTTCGGTATGTGGCCTGCCGGTCGCCCTCGAACATCGCCGCGGCCTCCGCGTTGGCGCACTGAAACGCGTCATGGATGACCTCCCGGACGGCGCGGTCGCGGATCACGATAAAGTCCCACGGCTGCATGAAGCCGACCGACGGCGCGTGATGCCCGGCTCGCAGAATCCGGCCGAGCACCGCGTCGGGGATCGGATCGGGCAGAAATTCGGCGCGAACATCGCGCCGCTCGACAATGCAGCGGTAGACGGCTTCGCACTCTTCGGCGGTGAACGGATCGGCATAGGCAACAGCGTCCATGATGGTCCCCCTCATGGCAGGCAGGCGAGCTTTCCACCCGTCCACGGCGGCGCTCCGTCACAATCCAGGCCGGTCTTCCGACTGCGGATCATCCCGGCGGCACGCCTTCCCGGCCAAGGCCAGTGGCATCGGTGCCGACGGTCCCCTTCACGGCGTTGGGCACGTGGCGGAGTTCAACCGCCTTCCCGATTCTCCCGGTCACCCGGGCACCCGGACCACGATCCGATTAACACGGTGGCGGTCGCCGCTCCAGCCCGCCGCCCCCAGGAGCCATTGGTCCGTCATGCATGAGAGCATTGGACCTTCCCAGGGAGCCAATCTTGCGTAGTCTTTGCCCAAGCTGAACAAGGATCATCTGCATGACCGACGTCAACGATTCCGAAGTCTGGACCGAGGGAACCTCCCGGCACTTCATTGACTACGGCGCCTATTTCGTACCGGAACGCGAAACCCAGATGGACACGATCTGCAGCGTCATCCCGCCCGCAACCGACGGTGCTGCGATCGTCGAGATCTGCAGCGGCGAGGGTCTGCTGTGCGAGGCGATGGCCAAGCGCTTCCCAAACGCCACCTTCCACGCGCTCGACGGCTCGCAGACCATGCTCGACTCGACCGCAGGCAAGCTCGCCGCGGCGGGTGTGGCGCATCAGATCCGGATGATGGACATCGCCGACACCGACTGGCGCACGTTCGCGAGCCCGGTCCATGCCTTCGTCTCGTCGCTCGCCGTCCATCACCTCGACGGGCCCGGCAAGGCGCAACTTTTCAAGGACCTCGCGGACCAGCTTGCGCCGGGCGGTGTGCTCGTGATCTGCGACCTCGTTGAGGCCCAGCGCATGGCCGGCCAGAAACTCTGGGAGCGCCACTGGGACGACGGCGTCGGCGAGCGTGCCCACAAGCTCGACGGCGACGGCAAGATGCTCCACTTCTTCCGCGACGATGGCTGGAACTACTACACCGACCCCGAGGCCGATCCCGTCGACATGCCCTCGAGCCTTTTCGACCAGCTGTGCTGGATGGCCGACGCCGGCCTTGAGCACATCGACGTTCACTGGCTCCGCGCCGGCCACGCGATTTTCTCAGGAGTCAAGCCGTGAGCGCCTTCACGCCGACCGACCGTAGCCGTGCCAAGCGGCTTTACCAGCGTGCCCACTACGATCGCGAGACCGTGTACCGGCTGATCGACGAGATCGGCACCGGGACGGTGGCATACGTCATCGAAGGACAACCCTATGTCACGCCGACGCTGGTCTGGCTGGAAGGCGACCGGCTCTACTGGCACGGCTCGTCGGCCAGCCGGATGCTGCGGCAAGTGCGCAACGGCATTCCGGTGTGCGTCAACGTCTTCCACCTCGACGGTTTCGTGCTGGCGCGCTCGGGTCTCCATTCCAGCGTCAACTATCGCTCCGCCACACTCTTCGGCACCGCCCGGATGGTCGAGGGCGACGATGAGAAAGAAGCCTCGCTCAAGGCCTTTCTGGAACACTTCGTACCCGGACGCTGGGACACCCTGCGGCCGATCCAGAGACAGGAGATAAAGGCCACGATGGTGGTCGGCATGGAGATCGAGGAGGCCAGCGCCAAGATCCGCACCGGCCACTGCGAGGATGACGAGGAGGACTACGCACTCGACATCTGGGCCGGTGTGGTGCCGATCCGCTCCGTGATCGGCGAACCCGAGGACGATCCCAAACTGAAGGCTGGCGTGCCCCGGCCCGACCACCTGAAGAATATTCGCATCGGCTGACCATGCCGTCCCTGGAAACACTGTTGGTGGTCGCCGTGGCGGCGATCGTTCTGAACGCGTTACCCGGCCCCTCGCAGCTCTACGTCGTCACGCGAACGGCAGCACTGGGACGGGGCGCGGGCTTCGCCAACCTGCGCCGCTGACTCACCGGTTGCGTGTTGGTCGGCCGCGGCCTCTACGTCCTGGTCGAGGAGCGCTGACGCCCCTCTTCATTCCATCCCCGTCCTGCCCCCACTGATGGGGGCATCGATCGACCAATCAAGTCAGGCGCGCGGGCAGACGGTGGATCGCCCCAGCAAGTGGGGCGATGACGTGGTTGGTTGGGTGCGGAATCACGCCTGCGGCGGGATAGGGTTGCAGTATTGGCCTTGGGGCTGGAGCCGGGCGCAAAGGATGTTGGCTTCGGACTCATCGGCGAGCGGACCGGCCAGAAGCTGGTAATGGGTCGAGCCTGCTCAAAAGTCCACCACGCGGCCGTGGACCTCCCACTCACCGTGACGGGTCGGCTCGGGCCCCCCGGGGCCGCCGATCTCCTCAGCCATGGGGTTGCCGTCGGGCCCCGTCTTCGGTGCCTCGTCGGTGTTTGTGTCCTCGGCCTTCTTATTGTCGCTCATCGTCTCCTCGGCTGGCCAATGGCACGGCCGATGTTGTTGTGGCGCTCCATATCGGCATGCAGCGCCACGGTCTCCTGAAGCTTCGCCTGGGCCTCGGGCGTGAACTCCATCATGCCGCGGGTGTTGAGATTGAAGCCAAGCGACATGACCTCATTGGTCGCCGCCAGGTAGCCCTTCTCGGCGTGGTACATGCTGTGGAAGATACGGTAGCGCTTGGTGTCGGCGCTGATCAGCTGGGTCGTCACCAGCACGGGATCCCCCTCGCGCACCTCATCGAGATAGTTCACGTGGGTCTCGACCACGGCGTACTCCGCGCCGTCGCGGTCGTCCTGCAGCTTCGGTGCGTTCATGGCGTCCCAGAAGGCGGCCGTGGCGTGGTCGCATATGAGCACATAGAAGGCCATGTTGAGATGGCCGTACTCGTCGATCCACTCGGGCTTCACAACCGATTCCAGCGTGAACAGGCGTGAGTCGATGTCCATGACGGGTTCCTCACATTTGGCTCGCCACCGCGCGTTTGTGCCGCGATGGCGGACCAGGGTCTCAACGCCCTGTTGCTCTTCAAGCAGGAGAGCATGTTCTACCTGACCGGCTACGACAACCGGCGGCTACTCGCTCTTCCAGTGCCTCATCCTGCGCGCCGACAGCGACATTGTGCTGGTGACCCGTTCAGCCAACCGCCAGCAGGCGGCCTGCACGTCGGTCATCCCCGATGTCCGCATCCGGGTCGACGTCGTCGAGGCGGGTGACCCCGTGGCCCAGATCGTTGTGGGTTCGATGTACGAGCAGGCCAGAACGGATCGCACCCGGCTGGAACGGTTTGCGATTCCAACCGGGTGCGTCAATCCGCTCTGCATCGGGAGACACGGAGGATTTCAGGCGGCCATGCCGCCTGAAATCCCGATGCTGTACTCAGTTCTCGATAGCGTAGAACGCTCCGCCTTCGATATCGGCGGCCGATCCGTCTGTCGTAAAGGAGCCCGTAAGGTCTCCGTGTACCAGCAACTTGTTGTCATTGTGGGCATTGTCGGCAGGGATGTGCCTGTACACGCTACCGTCCATCATCCCGTCAACAGTTGTGACGCTGGTCGCATCCCCTTCCGTGAGGGTAATCGTACCATCCAGGGTGCTTTTGATCCCGGACCGATTGATCTTTCCGCTACCCTTGAGCGTCCCCGACAAGGCACCGTCGCCAAACTGGCTGAAATCGCCTGCGGTTATCTTGACCGCACGGTTACCACCGAATCTGGCATCGATTGTGAGATTGCCGATGACACGACGATCCGAGAAGAGATTGTCAGCCTTGACATATCCCGTCAAGGTGCCTCTCGCATTCCGAAACAAGAAACTACCATCACTAACTTCAAGATGGCCGGCGTCGACAGCTGCATCGATGAAATCGAAATTGTCGATTTGCTGGAGATGCTGAAACGGTTTGATTGTCGCATCTCGTAGACCAGGCGGGGTTTCAAGGCGGCCCAGCAACCCCGTTCTGCGGACGACGATCCGCCGCCCCGTTCTTGGGTGGCGGTCGTAAAGAGTGTGACCAGACCTCTGGAAACTATCCTTCTGGATGGCGAAAAACTCACCGTTACCTTCGTCATCACCGTCGCCGAGAGTGAGAGGGCCTGGCGATTTTTTACCAGCATCGACGATCCTGACGACTTGTCTGCCTGAAGCTCTTTTTTTGCCTCTAAGGCTGTTCTCGGTCGCAGGCGTGTAGGTTCCAGTAACATCTCCGTGCACCAACGTTTTCCCGCCGTTCCTGTAAACCTGGCCTGCCAAGTTGGCATCGACGGTTATGTCACCAATTCTGCCGTCACTGAGTTTGCCATCCAGGGTGCTGGCAATCTCGGTTGCAGTGATGGTTCCAGTACCGGAAAGGGTCCCGTAAATCCTGCCACGACCGTTCCAGCCATTCTTCACCTCACCTCTGCCCGACCAAACGGATTGATTCCAGTGGTCGGCATCCGTCTCAAGACCGCTTTGGAAAACGTACTGGCTGGTCAGTTGATCCCTGGGGTTTCCGGCGACAAACTCGCGAAAATTGCTCGCAAATGTCGTGACCGTACCGTCATCGAAATCGGCATTCACTGCGAGACGGCCAGTAATGTAGTTTCTGGTGGCAGGTGCGATGTCATCTTCCGACGATGCAAAGTAGTCCGTCTTCACATAACCCATCAAGGTGCCCGTCCCGGCCGGGAGAGATCTCGGGGCTTCAAGATGGCCAGCTTCGACGGATGCACCGATCAGAGCGAAATGATCGACTCGACTGAGATACTCGCGACGGCTGATGGTTTCCTTTACCCCAGGTCTCTTGCTAGTATGGGTGACCAGAGAGCCCAAAGAGAGGTCGCCGGGGCGACGACGGTTCCCCGTTGTGGCGAAAAAATCACCGCTGCTGATGTCTATGAACGGTACAGGGCCACTGCGATCCGTTGTGCGGCGGTTACGTTTGGTTACGACATAGCTTCCCGTAACGTCCCCGTGCACCAACGTTTTCCCGCCGTTCCTGTAAACCTGGCCTGCCAGGTTGGCATTGACGACGACGTTCCTGTCTCCACCGTCATCGAGAACGCCTTGCAGCTTGCTTGCAATTGCCGTTCGGTCGATGGTTCCGCGACCCGAAAGGGTGCCGTAAACCCTGCCACGACCATCCCAGCCACCGTTCCACTTACAGTTACAGGGACTTTTGAACCGATGAAAATCGCTTGCAATTGTCGTGACCGTACCCGCATCGAAATCGGCACTGACTTCGAGACGGCCAACGAGATTGTCGGCGGGGGTGTCCCTGCCCGTGAAATAGTTCGTCCTCATGTATCCCGCCAAGGTGCCTCTCCCGGCCGGGAGATTCTGCGGGGCTTCGAGACGGCTACGTCGGATAGCTCCATCAATCCTGGAGAGATTCTTGTTGACCTCTGCACGGTATTGGTCGGGTGTGATCTTTACTCCCCAAACTGCTGTAACACTTTCGATTGTAACGCGAGGCACCGCACCGCCCGCACCCGTCGCACCCGGTACGGGGGCGGTGGGCGTCGTACTCTTCTCCTGAGCCCAGGCGGAAACACCTGCAACCAGGAGCACACTTGCAACAACGTTTGACAGTTTGTTCATTGTCGGGGTCCCCTTGTCATTGTCGGGGTCCCCTTGTCATTGTCGGGGTCCCCTTGTCATTGTCGGGGTCCCCTTGTCATTGTCGGGGTCCCCTTGTCATTGTCGGGGTCCCCTTGGACATCGTGCATCCAAGCCGATCAGGGCGATGGATGTCAAGCTGTTTTTTGCAGCTCTCGGAATTTTTTTGCGGCGCTCATCCGGAGCAGGGCCTTGAGACTGCAGAACGCCATCCCGGCCCTGCCGTTCAGGCACCGGCGAGCCC